>JAFQGD010000060.1 GCA_017398355.1 Akkermansia sp.
TATAAGAGCGTATGTGCAAAGCCCCCTGATTCGCACCAGGGGGATCTATTTGCCAAAACTGGATAAAGGTACTTGTAACGTCTTGATAATGCAGCCTCCCTTTTTTACAGCTATCCTATTTTGGACAGCTATGATTTTCGCTATCAAGTGTAGCATTCTGCTCTTGACAGCGCTCGCCTGCCATGCTACCCTCTTCTCACTTCCGCTGGCCCCGTCGTTCAATGGATAGGACGAAGGTTTCCGGTACCTTTGATGTGGGTTCGATTCCCGCCGGGGCTAGTCCCGAAAATCCTGCCTTTCACGGCAGGATTTTTTTGTATCAGGCCACCGTATCCGCCCCCCCCCCCTCTGCCTCAATTGATACAAACAAAAAAGCGGTGCTAATGCACCGCTCTCAGTACCCCCTCGCGGGCTCGAACCGCGGACAAACTGATTAAGAGTCAGCTGCTCTACCAACTGAGCTAAGGAGGCTTTTTCTTGCTTCACCAATCCTCAAGGGACACGGTGTGCGCGCAAAGTTAACCACATTTTAGGCCGCTTGGCAAGCAAAATATGCTAGAAAAGTAATTTTTTTGCATTTTTTAGCGATTTTTCCCTCCAAAGATGCTTTTACGGCGGACATGTTCCGGCAAATGAGCGTAATGATCTTTGGAAGAAATGCCACGCATCAGATCCAAGGCAACTTTAGCCGTCTCCCCCTCCTGAGTCACGGGCAACATCTGAATCCGCTTCACATAACGTCTCAGCTTTCGGTTACATGTATAATTGATGAGTAGCATGACCATACAAGCGCCGGCCACCCAGAACAACACTTGCGCCAACACGCCATAGTGAACACCATCTGCCACCAAACCTGCGGCAAAACAAACGATTGTAGACCACAGCAGCACATCTTGAGAATGGCGTACCCACCAACTGGGCTTTTCACTCATATACCAAGCCAAAGGCTCCAGCACATCTTCATCTGCAGGCAACCAATCCACACTATGCAATTCTTTCGCTGTCAGCCATCGCATATCCGTATGCTCTCTCAGCTGGATTTCTCCCCATTCGATAACGCATACAATGCAACGCATCCGCAAATGGGAGGAAGGAAAATCCCGTTCGACAGTATAAAAGACGTCCCCGGCTCGCACATGCACCCCCAGTTCTTCCGCAATCTCTCGCTCAATAGCAGCAGACGGACTTTCCCCTGGCTCTATCTTCCCCCCGGGAAACTCCCACCTGCCGCCATGCTTATGCGGAGCGCACTTTGTGGCCAACACCTGTCCGGCAGCATTGAAAATCAACGCTGCCACCACGTCTACAACTCGCCGCTGTGTCTCCCGCCTCATCTACCCGTGGGCTCTACTTAATAATTACACGTACTTTGCGGAAAAAGTACTGATCATCCACACCTCCGGATACATACTGAGCCTCGGCCTCAGTAGGTGAAATAAACTTCAGCCGCATAGTGCCATTCGGATATACTTCATCTGGAACCGGATAGTATGAACTCGTGATAATAGCATCGGCATCAGAAATCTTTTGATAGCTATACGTCTCCTTTTCCCCTCCACCCAAGTCAATAGTGGTCATGTCCAAGTCAAAAGAGATGGCAGATTTCCACTGCCCATATGCCAATTGCTGTGCCGGCATCCACGCGGCGCTGTTATTCTGCCATTCGGCAGAGAACGCATCAGCATTCTCCGTCATACCGAGGTTGACACCTTCAGCCAGTGAATGGTCAAGCATAAGCGTTTTGCCCCCCATGCTTACCGGAGCCAGCGCCCCCACGGCAGGCACAGATGCTGCCGGTGACGCATCCGAAGATGACGAGCAACTCACCACAAATCCCCCTGTACATACCATAATGGCAATAACACAGGCCTCTTGAATTAGTTTATTTGTCTTCATATCTTCCATATTAAAAAATTATCGCAACCAAAATCGCCCGGCAAACTGACGCACAGCCCCTTTATCATTGGCATACAGATGCCGATACGTACCACTTGTAGGTGACTCAAAGCTCAGCTCGTACTTATTCGCCTCAGCAAACGGAGCAGAAAAACGCACAGTCACCTCCGCACTTCGCACACCTGTGCGGCGATAATACAGTACATCCGGCCGCTCTACAGTGGGCTTCCCTTGTCGCCGCCCCACCGGGTGACGAACAACCACCCCCTGCTTATCTGCCTGCCCCCAAAGGCAATGCTTCAGGTAAATACTCCGGTGTTGCGTCCAATCATCCTCCTCGCTCCAATAACGTACAAAGCAATCAGCCACATTCTCATTCCCCACATCATCACGCACCACGCTATCCTGTGTATACCCCGTCACACCATATCGATCTTCCTGCAAGAGAAGTTTTTTGCCCATCATGGTATCCGGTGCCACCGTGGCCCCGGCATCTGCCATCACAGACAACACAGCCCGGTGTCCCCTCTGCCATGCAATATCAACCGGACTTTTATTCCCCCGCGTTACCCAATGCGTCAAATGAGCTTCATCATACCACCCCAGTGTACACAGTCCCATCACCATATCCACCGGATATGTCACCAAAGAAGCCGGATACTGCCACCATCTTTGCCATGCAGACGGCTGAGCCTCCGGGTCTGCCCCTGCCGCCAACTCCGCGCGCACCGACTCCACATCCCCCCGCGCCGCTGCCCGGTACATAGGCGAGCGACACGCACTCAACACAAACAGCAGGCAAAAACACACCCACACCACAGCACCAAAGCGCCTCTTTCCATCCTTGCTGCTCATTCTTTCCGCAAATAAAATGACGTACCACTACCAGGCGGTGCCATCTCCACCCCATCAGCCTCCACCATTTGCACTCCCTCCACACTGCCACTGCGCACACCGGCACCATCCGCATTCAAAACACGCAAACTCATCCCCAAAATGCGAATACCTTCCACCTCCCCGCTCTCTCGGTTCTGCCCGGTCAATTCAAAACGCAAACCACTTATGCAAGAAGCATCAATCCCATAACTCTGCTCCCATGTTCCTTCACATATCGTATAGCTGCGGTCTATCAAGTCACCCTTCATCTCATCCACCACCTGACAGCGAAACTCTCCCCCCGTCACAGTACCGCCATACAACCCGGTTGCTCGGGCTCGACACTCCAAACGCAAATAAAACACCCCATCACTCACCTCCAGCTGGGTTGCCCCGTCCGCATCCTCCACAAAAAAGGCTACCTTCTTCTCATCCCAAGAAGGCTCAGGCTCCTTAATTTCTTCCTGTGATGCATCGCTTCCACCACCGCCGCCGCCCTTACAAGCCCCCAACGCCACCACACAACACAGCAGTACCACCACTTGCAACACCCTTCCCCACCACTCATTATTTATTGCAGAATCTTTCATGACTCTATACACTCGCACCTAACTCCGCCATACTATCACACTGTTTCCGCGCATAGCAAGCCTATTTTTCCCCGCCGTACACCAAAGCTCGTTCCCTCCCCCGCAGCCAAGCTTGCTTGGCTATTTCACGTGGCGGCACGCCGTATTTCGCTCGCAGCCCAGCGGGCAAGCATTTCTCATGCAGCACACAACCTGAGAAGATGGTAGGAGAACGATTTTCGCGCTCCTTACAGGAGCGAAGGCGTTTTGCCGGTGTGCGGTGGACCGCACGTGAAATTTTTGGCTCGCGCACCGCGCGGCCAAAAGTGAAATTGGGAGCCGGGGCTCCCAGCGAAATATGCTCGCTCTGCGA
>JAFQGD010000061.1 GCA_017398355.1 Akkermansia sp.
GCATGGATAACGCATGGCTGCGAGCAGAGGGATATATCTCGTTTTATCAACTCCTCAAACGCTGATTGGAAACCGCCGTATGCCATAAATGGCACGTACGGTGGTGTGAGAGGGGGACGAAAGTCCCCCTACTCAATTGCGAGGCTGATAGGCGGGCGCTATCAGCAGTTGTACATCTTGGTGTAGTACTCGTCTGCCATGCGGTCGGAGTCGAACGCGGGGCAGATATCGCTCATGGCGCGGAAGACAAAGTCTGTCCAGGCGTTGTTATCGCCGTAGTAGAGGGGCAGTACTTTAGATTCGAGCACGTTGTAGAAGTTGTCGCGGTCGGAGCGGTCGCGGGCTTCGGGGGTGAGCCCCTGCTTGGCCTCGGGGATGAGGAAGCAGTTCTGGCCGTCCTGGGCGAACTCTCGGACCCAACCATCGTTGGTGGAGATGGTGATGGAGCCGTTCATGGTGGCGGACATGCCGGAGGTGCCGGAAGCTTCGCGGGTGACTACGGGGTTATTCAGCCAGATATCGGAGCCGTTCTTGAGGGCGCGGCTCAGGGCGAGTTCGTAGCCGGTGAGTACGGCGCAGCGGGGATATTTCTCACTGAGTTTGTTGAGTTTGTTGAAGATATCTACCGCCGTGAAATCGGTGGGGTAGGGCTTGCCGGCCCAAATCATCTGCACGGGGCGGTTGGTGCGCTGCAACATGCGCTCAAACATGACCGGGTTTTCCGTGATGAGGGCGGGGCGCTTGTACGCTGCAAAGCGGCGAGCCCACACGATCGTGAGACAATCCGGGTCGAAGAGGTGGCCTGTCTGCTCGCCCACGATGCGGAAGAGCTCTTTCTTGAGGGCGCGCTTGCGGTTGCGGAAGGCCGCCTTGTCGCCTGTGGCAAAGGCTTCTGCCAACTCGGGGTCCTGCCAGTACTCGCGGTTCTGGGCGTTAGTCACGTGGGTGATGGGGCATATATCGCTGTAGTGCTCCCACATCTGGCGGGAGACTTCGCCGTGCAGGGCGGATACGCCGTTGGCCATGTGAGAAAGTCGCAGGGCAGCCAAGGTGTAGTTGAAGGTTTGCTCGTTGGGAGCGAGCTTGAGCATGCTGCGCACCTGTTCCAAGGAGAGGCCATCGAAGAAGGAGAAGTTGGCCATGAGGTTGATATCCATTTTCTCATTGCCTGCTTCTTCCGGGGTGTGGGTGGTGAAGACGAAGCGCTTGCGCACTTCCTCCACATTGCCGCCATTGTGAGCCAGCATGTTGAAGGCTGCGCCGATGGCGTGAGCTTCGTTCATGTGGTAGATTTCCGGTTCCACGCCCAATTCCTCGAAAAGGCGGGCACCGCCCTGGCCCAGCACGATGTACTGGGAAATGCGGGTCATGGGGTTGGAATCGTACAGACGCTGGGTGATGGAACGGCTCACTTCGTCATTCTCCGGTAAATCGGTGGTGAGGAAGAACATGGGGGCTGTGCCAAAGGTTTCCGGGCGCAGATAGAGTGCTTTCACCCACACGGGAGCCCCGCAAATGCGAATGAGGAACTTGATGTTGTGGTCTTCCAAGAAAGCATAATCCTTGTGGCGGTATTGCACAGCCATGGAGCCGTCTTCGGCGCGAATCTGGTTGTAGTATCCGTATGACCAGAGGATACCCACGCCCACCAAGTTCTGGCGCAGTGCGCCGGCCGAGCGCATGTGGGAACCGGCCAAGTAGCCCAGACCACCGGAGTAAATCTTGAATACGTTGTCGATGGCGTATTCCATGCAGAAATATGCCACTGCTTTGCCGTATTTCGGGTCAATTTCGTAAGGATGCGCATACTGCGCAGGAAGGAAGGAGGTACTCATCTCTTATGTGTATAGTAGGTTGATGTAGCGTGACCGTGCTGTTGAAAGTTTCGAAATGTTACAGCTTGGTCAGGTCTCCTATATACCGCAGGTGGGCGTTTAAGAAAAGTAAAAAAAGTGTCGGCGAGGCGGGAAGTTTTGTCATGCAGAATCAAGCTTGCTCGCCGAAAGAAACCTGCGAGCCAAGGGCGTCAATTTCTTGGACCAGTTGAAACAAATCCAGCTTAGTTGCTTCCCGGTTTTCGACAAAATCCAGAAACGCAAAAAGAGCGTCGGAGATGAGGGCCGTGCGGCTGGGGGTGTTGGCATCGGTGAGCATGGCGGTGTGCAGGCGTTCCAATTGGCGGGTGGTACAGCGGAATGTAATGGGCTTGAGATTCATAGCAGGCATACTGTAACGTGATTGAATGCAGTTGGGAAGCATTGTTAGTCGTCATTCACCTATCTTTTGTGGCGCAACGGATATTTTGGCGTTAGAATGGTGGCGGTTATGAAATCCATTCGCAATATCACCCGTTTCACGTACGAGTTCACCTCTTTTCAGGGGTGGAGAGTCACCCTGTGCCGCAACCAGGTTCACTTTACGCGCTATTTTTCCGATAAACAGTATGGTAGTGAGGAAGCCTCACTTGCTGCGGCTGTGGAAATGCGCGAGCGTGTGCTGGAAAGCCTGCGCATGCACCCCGGCAACCCCGAGCAGGCTTTTGCGCCGTTCCGGCAGGAAGTTTTGCTTACCAACTACCCGCAGGGGATTCGGCCACGCAAGGGGCGTGTGGCATAAATGAGGACTGCTGTATTGCAATACTTTGCTGCCCGGGGGAAGACCATTTCCCCGGGCAGCTTTACCTCGTACGATGCGGTACCACGGGCCGCGTGGCATCATGTGTGCTTGAAGGCCATGGCCTCAGATTCATCGAGGTGCTGTGCCGGTGCGTGCCGCATGAGGAAATCGATACTGCGCTTCATGTCTGCCAGAAGCAGGGCGGCCATATCCATAGTGAAACCTTGGCGCACCATGACGCGCATCACCACCACGTCTTCCAGATTGACCGGCAGACTGAATGCCGGAACCAGCCAGCCGCGCATGCGCAGGCGATCCGAGAGCTCATACAGGTTGTAGCCCGGTTTGTAGCCCTCTTTCATGCGGAAGCAAATGGCGGGGATATCTTTCTTGGGATTGCCCTGGCAGATGAACTCGAACTCGCCCAGCTTTGACACTTCCTTGGCCAGATAGGCTGCCACATCGTACGCTGCTTGGTGAATGCGGCGGTAGCCCTCGTAGCCCAGGCGCACAAAATTGTAGTACTGGGCGATAATTTGCCCTGCGGGGCGGGAGAAGTTGATGGCGATGGTGGGCACGCTGCCGCCCAGATAATTGACGGCAAAGGTAAGCTCCTTGGGCATCTCGGTGGTGTCTCGCCACACGACCCAGCCACAACCCAGCGGGGCCAGACCATATTTGTGGCCACTGGAGCTGATGGATTTGACGCGCGGCAGACGGAAATCGAAGGGGATATCCGGCGCGGTGAAGGGGGCGAGGAATGCGCCGCTGGCACCATCCACATGCACATCCACATCCGGCCCGCCCTTGGCGGCCAGCTTGTCCAATGCTTTGCAGATGGATTCCGGGAACTCATACTGCCCGGTGTAGGTCACGCCAAAGGTGGTCACTACGCAAATGGTGTTTTCATCTACCAAGTCTGCAATTTGTTTATCGGTGAGGCAGTATTGGCCGGGGTTCATGGTAGCTTCTCGCATTTCCACGTCCCAGTAGCGGCAGAACTTGTGCCAGCAAATCTGTACCGGGCCACACACCAGGTTCGGTTTATCGGTGGGTTTGCCTTCTTTCCTGCGGCGGGCACGCCAGCGCCACAGCGCGGCCATGCCGCCCAGCATGCACGCCTCGCTGGAGCCGATGGTGGAGCAACCGATGGGGGTGGCATCTGCCGGTGCGTGCCACAAATTGGCAATCATGCGCACGCAGCGCTGCTCAATCTCTGCGCATTGCGGGTACTCATCCTTATCAATCATGTTCTTGCTCAGGCTCAAATCCATGAGCTTGTGGATTTGGCGGTCGCCCCACGTCTGGCAGAATGTTGCCAGATTTTGGCGCGCGTTGCCATCCAGCAGCAATTCCTCGCTGATGAGTTGGTAGGCATCTTCCGGCCGCATGGAGTAGGGCGGAATCTGCTTGTCGGGCAGGGGGGTGGCCACATCTGCGGCCCCGAAAATGCTTGTGCAATCGTTGTCTTTTTCCTTTTTCATGGCTACGGGGTGAGATGCCGCACCTTTCCCCGTGTGCCCAAAAACAGGAAGAAAAATTAGGCCTGCAACAAGGCTGCTGCTGCGCGGGCGCAGAAAGCGACGCAGCGTTCGCACGGGCGGGCATCGTAGTAGGCCTGTGTGCGCTCGCTGGGGCGGGCTCCCTCTGTGGTGTGCTCATCCAAATGCAGCAATTCCCGGCAGCTCAAGGTGCCGAACTCTTGGGTAAAAAGTTCTGCCTGCTGCCGCACGAGGGCAAAAATGCGCTCCTTTTCCTCCGGATTGCCGCTGAGGTTGCCTTGGCAATGCCCCGCCACCAGCGTGAGCCCCGAAAAAGCCCCGCAGGTGAGCCGCATGCGCCCAATCCCCGCACCGAATCCGGCGGCCAATCGCAGTGCTTGCTCTTCGCTCAGCCCCAGCGGCTCCGCAAAGGGGGCCAACACGGACTGCGCGCAGTTGAATCCTCGGTGAAAATAGGCTAGGGCTTTCTCCTCGTACATGCCCCCAGCATAGCGCTGCATCGCCGCTTTGTCAAATCTCTATGCGAAAAGTTTGTGCAAAAGTACCGCTTCAGATAAATATCCTTGTGCGCGGGGTGCTGATATGAGATATTGGCAAAAAGAAATAAATAATGCCTGATTTTTCATTTCCGGAACCGAGCGAATTAAGCTCTGAATTAGTGCAATTCATATTGGAGGAATATGAATGCCGTGAGTTTATCAAAAAGAAAGAGCATGAGAATATAGCCGCTCTTCTTCTGGTGCTGTTGGCTTTGCTTCCCGGCTTGCGTTTTAAGGAGTACAGAGAAGTATTGAGGACGGTGCCGATGAAGGAAAAAGAGTACAAGCCTATTTTTAATCTTCTCAAGGAGAAAGGGGTGCTCGAGTTGGAAGTGCACCGCTGGAGAGTCGTTCGCCCACCGTCTTATTCCCGGCTGGCGGAATGGTTGAATACGGCACCTTTTGCGCCATTTCGTCAACAAGTGGCAGAATGGGAAAAAACTCTACTGGATTCGCAGTATACTTCTGTTTTCTTCGACAGATGGGGGCAGCCGCATTATTCCTTGAACTCCCGCTTGTTGCCGCAGGCACCGGAGGGGGTAAAACCGTATGATGTGTGTCGCCTTTTGCGTGTCTTGGGGAAGCATGAATCTGCCTATGCAATTTTGAAACAGAATGCGGGCAGCCTCTATCGTCTGATGGAAGACTCTCGTTTCACATACGCAAGTTGGCACCGTTTAGAGGTATTGGTGCACTATTATTCTTTGCTGGGAAATAAATATGAACCATCGCTCACTCAACCGAAATCTATGCAGGTGATGTGCCTGCGGGATAATATATTATGCGGTAGCTTGTGTAAACTCCGAGAAGATGAGTTTTTTGCTGATAAGCAACGAATCTTGGGAATATGCGAAAATGAGAATGATGAAGAATTGCTCTTTACCATCATTTTTCAATGCTTGCAGCAAGGACAATGGGAGCCCATTCAAAAAATTGCTGCACGCAGTCATCTGCCTTCTGCTTCGGGGTTGGCTACCAAATTGTGTAATTGGGTATTGCAGAAGAAATGGAGCTGCTTGCGGGGGATGTTGCGTTTGGTGGCAGATTATGGTTATTCCGGGGTCATGTTCATGCCGTTTTTTGCCATGGTGCATGCCGTCAATAAGGTTTCGTATCGTTCATTAGAATCCATCATAAGGTATGGGGATATACGCTGCCATGGCAAAGCTCTGTTGAGCATGCAGATTGGTCTGCGGGCGTTGATGAATTGTTCCTGCAATGTATGGGATGGAGAGTATTTGTACACCTCTCCCGTTGGGCTGTTTTGCATATTGCTATTGCCGTTGTTGGAGGGGGGCGAGGTCGAGTTGCAGACTAAGCAAGTGGAGCGAGCTGCAGAAGCCTGCATAGCATGGCATCAGCGCGGGATGACCTTATATTCTTGGTACATGGCCTCTATTTTGATGGGGTATGGCGGGATTATGCCGGAGATGCGCACGCAGCTGCAAGCCATCATAGAGAGCCGAAGTGACTTGGTGCCCATTCCCGGGTTAAAACCATTTATGAGTCGGGATGCCCTGATTCTGGATAAGTTCCTGAACTTCACCCAAGAGGTAGCTGCCGGAAAAGATACCAACTCAAAAAAGAACAACGGTCGCATCGAATGGAATATCTGCCTCAACAAAAATGGTACGTTGCGTGAAATTGAACCTGTGTTCTGTAAGTTGAATCGTAAGGGAACATGGACAGACGGACGCAAAGCCGGCATGGAAGCATTGAAAGAAGGTAAGTATTCAGATATTCTCATTCCTGAAGACCAACTTGTTCTGAATGAACTGCATTGGCGATATTCATGGGATGGTGAGACATTCGAATTTTCGGACAAAGCCATAGAGCATTTGTGCGGTCACCCGCATTTGCGGGTAACCCCATCGGGAGAAGCTGTGGAAAGGGATGTCTCGCTGGAGTTGTTGCCGCCCCGCTTGCAAATAAAGAAATGCGAGGGCGGGGTGCGGCTGACGCTGCCGAAAGAAGATTATGCAGACATACGTTTGGAGCGTTTGGACGAGCGTAGATATGGCCTGTGTATACCTTCGGACGCTACGGATAAATTATCTCGACTGATTGAAAAATTCGGAGAGGGAAATACACTTCTTCTTGCAGATAAAGAGGGGGAGAAAGTGGCATCTGCCTTAGCTTCCTTGACCCATGCATTTCGGTTGACGGGAGATGTGCACGTAGCTGCGGGGAATATGCCGGAAGTGGAGTCAGCATCGCGTCTAGTTGCCTGCTTGAAACGCGAGTCCGGCGTACTATCCGGCACACTTGGAATAGAGTGTTTTGCCGAAGCCACCTTGGTGATACCGGGAAAGGGGGAAGGGGAGCTCATGATGATGCGGGCTGCGGAGCAGGTTCTTGTCAAACGTGATTTGGTTCTGGAGAAAAAACGCATGAGTGCGTTGCTGAAAGCTTGCCCCACCTTGGCGGCTTGTCTCAGCATGTCTCATACATGGAAAACGACAGATTTTGAGGAATCATACGCCGTGCTGTGCGAATTGCACGATTTCGGTAGCGAAAACGTGGAATTGCGGTGGCCGGAGGGAGAGCCGCTTGCACTGCAAACCATCAGGGCAACATCGTTCAAATTAACAGTAGGCGAAGGCGCTGACCACTGGCTCAACATTGGGGGGGATGTGCAGGTGGATGAGCATTGTGTCTTAAAATTTACGAAATTTCTGGAGCTGGTACAACAACGAGAGGGGGCTTATATCCGAATGGATGATACGCACATTTTGCGGCTCTCTCAATCCATCCTCAAGCAAGCGGATATGCTCAGCATGCTCATGCCTCTAGCTTCGGCCGGAGGGCGTGTACGCAAACATCTTCAGTTGCCGCCGGCGGCTATGGCTCTGCTGGCGATGAATCGGAAAACAGGGGAACTCCCTGCTGCTTTGGAACGCCCCGTGAATAAAGTGTGGGATGCTTTGCAAGCCAACCGCAACACCAAATTGCCTGTCTCGTTGCGGGCTAATCTGAGAGATTATCAGATCACCGGCTACCAATGGATGATGCAGCTGGTATCTGCCGGTATGGGGGCTTGCCTGGCTGATGATATGGGGCTGGGCAAAACTTTACAGGTGCTGACGTTACTGCTCGCAAAAGCCGCAGAGGGGCCCAGTTTGGTGGTGGCTCCTGCCTCAGTATGCTCCAATTGGGTGCGCGAGGCTGCGCGCTTCACTCCGGTGCTGCGTATGGTTCAGTTGCGCCAATACGGGCGCGAGGAGGTGTTGGAGACGCTGGGGGAAAGAGATGTGCTGGTGTGTAGTTACGGTTTGCTGGTGAGTGAGGCTGAATCTCTCTGCAAAATAGGGTGGAATGTTGTGGCGTTGGATGAAGCTCAATCTATTAAAAATAGCCAGAGCCGGAGGGCTGAATACGCTCGTAATTTAAATGCTCGTTACAGAATTGCCGCAACCGGTACCCCGCTCGAAAATAATTTGCTGGAGCTTTGGAGTCTGATGGAATTTCTAAACCCCGGTTATCTGGGCGCAAGAAGTTCGTTCTTATCGCGCTTCAAAGATGTTCCCCAGCGCTTGCGTATGCTTATTTCACCCTTTGTGTTGCGCCGACTCAAGGGAGAGGTGCTTGATGAATTACCGGAAAAAAATGAGCAGGTGCATTATGTGGAATTGTCGGATACGGAACGCTCGCTATACGAGGCATTGAGGCGTAAAGCTGTATTGGAAATGAAAGAATCCCCGGATCGATTCCGCATGCTGGCTTACCTCACGCGCTTGCGCCGCTTCTGCTGCCACCCGGAATTGGGGACACCCGAATGTGGTCTGAAAAGTTCAGCTAAAATGGAAGCATTGCGAGAACTGGCTTACGAATTGCGGGCCGGTGGTCACCGTGCTTTGATTTTCAGCCAGTTTACAGATGTTTTGGCCTATGCTCGTCACATGTGTGAGGAGGAAAGATTTACCTATTTGTATTTAGATGGAAGCACCCCTACGGCAACGCGTGGTCATTTGGTGGATTCTTTTCAGCGCGGCGAGGCAGATTTCTTCCTTATTTCGCTCAAGGCAGGGGGCGTGGGGCTCAACTTGACTGCTGCGGATTTCGTTGTCCTCATGGATCCATGGTGGAATCCTGCTTCTGAAGATCAAGCAGCGGATCGAGTGCACCGCATAGGCCAAGATAAGGCCGTCACAGTCTGCCGATTGGTATGCACAGATACCATTGAACAGCGTGTGTTGGAGTTACACTCGCGTAAACGCGAAATGGTGGATTCCGTTCTTTCTTCCGATGCTTCTGCCAATGCCGATGCTTTGTCCGTAGAGGAGTTGCTGAAGCTTATGCAGTAGAACTGCGTTTTCCGGTTGAGCCCGGAGCTATTATCCTTTTCGGAATCGGGAGGGGATAAAGCTATTTATATACACGTGTAGAGTGTATTGTCGCAACACATTTTGTGTGGCGAAAATGCCATTGAGTGTGTGGCAATACGTTCACCGTGAGATTCTTGTAATTTGTTCGGAGATGGTGTTTATTGAAGGCGTCCGGAGGGAAAATTGAAAGACTTTCCGGACAACAACAAACAAAAGAATACAATGAAAAAAAACATCATTATCTCGTTGGCTCTTGCCGCAGGTGCCTCATCTCTCTCCCATGCAACAGCCGAAAACTCTCAGGCTACATTCAACCTGGGAGCCTGGGCAAAGGATAGCTTCAAGCTATTCGATGCCAAGAGAGATCATGCGGAGAATCCGTACATCCAAGAGTTTACTTTGAAGTTGCGTGGGCAGTATCAGTGGGGCTATCTTGACCCTGCCGGTGGCAATGATCGCGTGAAAGGCAATCGACACGACAATAATGAATGGAGGCGTTTCCGCTTGGGAGCGCAAGCTAAATTGTTCAATCAATTTACCTTGAAAGGAATATGGAATATCGGCGGATTGGATGCCCGAAACAAGTATTCCGATGCCGGCTGGAATCGCACCCGCACAGAAGGTACGCTGGATGAATTGACACTCTCCACCAATATCGACCTGGTGACACTTTGCATCGGTAAGCACAAGCCTGCATACATGGCAGAGTACCGCACCTCAAGCGCCAAGCTTATCACGCTGGAGCGTTCCATGTTGGTGAATCAGCTGAAAGCCGAGAAGCTGTATGGTATTTCTGCGAGTAATGCTGATCAAAAATCCGAGTGGGGGTGGAATACCGGTCTCTGGCTGAATGGACAACGAGACAATACTTGGTTGGAGCCCTCGTTTAATAGTGATGATAACATGACTTTGGGCATGAGTATCTCCCGCGCCACCGGGAAAACGGGTCGCGTGCGGCTGGACTACATGCACAGCTTCCACAAGGATGGAGAAGCCCACAGCGGTTCGGAATATGCCGGCCCGGGAGCACAGGATGTTGTAGCTATCAGCTGGGAAGGCAAGAAGGGCAAATTCAACATGCTCGCTGAAACCTTGGCCGGGTTCAATGTGTATGATGCCTCTGAAGGTGCGGAAAATGTATTTGGCCTTGTGCTGATGCCCAGCTACCGCTTTTCTCCGCATTGGGAGGGGGTGTTGCGCTATCAGTTGGCCGCCGGCAGCAATGCCGTCAAGGTTGATAGCCGCTATTACTCCACCAACTCTGCCTACTCAGGCACGAGTGACTTGTTGCAAGGTCTCTATATGGGCTGCAACTACTATGTATGCCCTTCCAACCCGCACATGCTTAAGGTGATGGTAGGCGCGGAGTATCTCAACTCCGAGGGCTCTGATGCTAAGGGTAACAAGGGCTTTACCGGTTGGCAGTTTTCTTCTGCCCTTCGTTTCGATTTCTAATCACCCATAACCAACCTCATTTATAAAATACGACTATGTTTAAGAATCTATTGATATCGATGGTATGCCTGAGTGCAGTTGCGCAGGCGGAAACGACTCTTTTGGGTGCCGGTGCATCGTTCCCTGCTCCTGTTTACCAGAAGTGGACGTACACTTATTCAAAAGAAACCCCCGGAACAACGGTGACTTATCAAAGCGTGGGCTCCGGTGCAGGTCTCAACCAGATTAAGTCCGGTACTGTGGATTTTGCCGGGTCAGATAATCCGCTCTCACTGCAACAACAGATTGAAGGCGGATTGGTGCAGGTGCCCATGCTCACCGGTGGCGTGGTCGTCATCGTTAATCTTCCCGGGGTGAAGGATGGCCAGCTTAAACTCAGCAAAGATGTGCTTTCTCGTATCTATCTTGGTAAGATTACCAACTGGGGCGACCCGGCGATTAAAGCACTCAACCCTAAGTTGAAGCTCCCGAAACTCAAAATTACAGTTGTGCGGCGCTCGGACTCCAGCGGCACGTCTTTCATCTTCACCAACTATCTTTCCAAGATTTCTGCTGATTGGAAGAAAACAGTAGGTCTGGGCTCTTCTGTGAAGTGGCCGGTAGGCATTGGCGGGCAGAAAAATCCCGGTGTGTGCAACAATGTATCCAAGATTCGCGGAGCTATTGGCTACACCGAATATACTTATGCGGTAGAGTCTAAATTAGCCTGTGCTCAGCTCGAAAATGCTGACGGCCAATTTGTGGCTCCCTGTCAAGCCAGCTTTACTGCCGCCGCAGCAGCAGCAGATTGGAAGAATGCCCCCGGTTTTTACATGGAGCTGACCAATGTGCCCGGTGCCGGGAGCTGGCCCATCACAGGCGTGACCTATGTTCTCACCCGCAAGGATGCACCCGCTGATAAGAAAGCAGCCCTGCGAGATTATTTCCTCTGGTGCTACACCAAGGGCTCGGCAGATGCTTCAAAGCTCAATTATGTGCCCTTGCCGAAAGACGTTGTGAACTTGGTGAAAACCAACCTTTGATTCTCCCTACACTACGTATCATAACACCGACCCCGGCAGAGCGATTGATGCTTTGTCGGGGTTAATTTGTCCCCCGGATTTTCCTTTCTATCCGGGCATCAAAAAGGCCTCAGCCCGGTATGGGCTGAGGCTTATCATGATTGCGTCTTGTCGGATATGTTAGCTGATATGGTGGCGAACGATGTGGCCGGTGCGCAGATAGAGGATTTGCTGGCAAATATCAATGCAGAGGTCGGCAATGCGTTCCAGATCGCGTGCGAGCCCTAGGCAATCGATGAAGTAGCTTGCGTCAGACGGAGTTCCTTCCAAAGCCTTTCGGGCGGCAGTTTTATGTTGGTTCCTCAGGGAATCTACTGCATCGTCTTTGGCGATGACGGTATGAGCCAGCGCAATATCTGCAGAAACAATAAGCCCCAAGGTATCCTGTAACATAGAGAGCACGAGTTGCCCCATGGTGGTGAAATCACAAGAAGCGGAGGGCTGTGGGGTGTTGGCTGCGGCTCGGTGAATGGCTCGTTCCGCAATATGACAGGCGAAATCCGCCATGCGTTCCAGCGAGATGTTCATTTTGATGCAGGAGATGACAACACGCAAATCGGTAGCCACAGGTTGGTAGAGCGCCAGGATTTTGAGGCACTCTTCCTCCAGGCGAATTTCCTCGCGATCAATGACGGAATCGTGTGCGATGATTTGGCGTGCGAGTTGCTCATCAGCCGTTTGAAAGGCGGTGAGCGCTTGCTGAATGGAATGGTGGACAAGTGTGCCCTGAGCTTGAATTTGCAGGAGGAGACGATGCAGTTCGTTGGTGAAGTGTTCTTTCATGTGCTGTGTAGGGGGGGTGTTTAGACGAAACGGCCTGTGATGTAGTCTTCTGTCTGTTTGTTGGTGGGATTGGTGAATATTTGGTCGGTGTTTCCCACTTCAACGATACGGCCTTTGTAAAAGAAAGCCGTGGTATCGGAGATGCGAGCAGCTTGCTGCATGTTGTGGGTGACAATGACGATGGTGAGTCGTTCCTTCAGTTGCATGACTAATTCTTCAATGCGAAGAGTAGCGATGGGGTCAATGGCACTGGTGGGTTCATCCATGAGAAGAACCTCCGGTTCCGCGATTAAGGCGCGGGCAATGCAAAGCCTCTGTTGCTGTCCCCCGGAAAGAGCCAGACCACTTGTGTGCAGTTTATCCTTCACTTCGTCCCAAATAGAGGCGGCTTGCAGAGCTTGCTCAACACGTTCCTCAATTTCTTTGGAGCGGAGCTTATAATGCAAACGCAGGGGGTAAGCTACGTTGTCGAATATGCTCATGGGGAAAGGCGTGGGCTTTTGAAAAATCATGCCGATGCGGTGGCGCAACTTCAGAATGTCTACTGAATCTGCCAGAATGTTCTGTCCGTCTAGCAAGACCTCGCCGGTGGCTTGTTGATTACGGTAAAGTTCAAAAATCCGGTTGTAGATGCGTAAATGAGTGGATTTACCGCAACCGCTTGGCCCGATGACCGCCGTGACTTGATTCGATGGGATATCGAGATTGTTATCAAATAGTACCTGCGTGTTGCCGTAAAAGAAATTGATATTACGGGCTGATAGTTTAATGTTTGTTTTCATGGAAGAATAATCGTGTAGTCAGATTAATAAGAAGAATGATGAAAGTAATGATAAAAGCAGCTCCCCATCCAAGGCTGTGCATAGATTCAAAGGGGGAATTAGTGGTGTATTCTGTAATGAGGACGGGTATGTTTGCCGTGGGATTGGTGAAGAAGCTTGTGGGCCAAGTGTCGGCAAACATGGCGGTGAAAAGCAGGGGGGCGGTTTCTCCGCTTACGCGGGCTAACGCCAACAAAATACCTGTAGCCAGTCCGTTTTTTGCACTGCGAGCGACAATGCAGAGAGTGGCGCGCATGCGAGTCATTCCCAGCGCAAGAGAAGCTTCCCGCAGGGTGTTGGGGACCATGCTCAACATGTCTTCCGAGGTGCGCATGATAACCGGGAACATGATGATGGCCAGTGCTACACTGCCGGCAAAACCGGAGAAATGCCCCGTGCTGACAACAAGTAGCACATAGACAAAAAGCCCCACAAGGATAGAAGGAATCCCCATAAGAACATTGGCGCAAAAACGCAGCATGATGGCAACCCGGCTTTGTTTGCCGAATTCGGACAGGTAAATGCCGGCTGCCAATGCAGGTGGCACGGCTATGAGTATAGAACCGAGCGTGATACACAAGGTGCCCAGCAAAGCATTGGCAATGCCCCCCTCCGATTCTCCGTATGGTTTGGATATATTGAGGAGAAAGCCGGGAGAAATGGCAGACATGCCATGAGAAAACACGGTGATGAGAATCCAGCACATACAACTAATGGCCAAACATAGGGATAGAAAAGTAAAGCAACTCAAAATGGTGGTTGCAGCCTTGCGGAAGAAGATGGGGCGTTTCCTTGCGTTTTGAAGAGTTGTCATATGATGTAAAAAGGTGGATTTGTGTAGGGGAAAAGAGGATTAAAGCGCGTCGCCTCTGTATTTGCTGATGCGGTTGAGGTAGTATTGAGAGGCAAATTGAATAGCGAAACACATGAGGAGCAGGAGAAGACCCAATGCAAACAACGCACTTTTCTGCAATCCCATGGCTTCTGCAAAGTTGTTGGCCAGCGTGGCCGCAATGGTGGTCCCGCTGGAATAAAGCCCGGCCGGGAGCTCCATCATGTTGCCAATGACAAAGAGCACAGCCATGGTTTCACCAAGGGCTCTCCCCATGCCTATGAAAATACCCCCTAAAATGCCCCGTATTCCATAACGGACAACCACATCACGCGTGACTTCCCAGCGGGTACAGCCTAAACCATAGGCAGATTCGCGTAACATGGCGGGGGTTAAATGAAAAACATCTCGCATGACCGCGCTGATGTAGGGGAGTATCATGAGCGCTAAAATCATGCCGGCGGTGAGAAAGCCGAATCCACTGCCGTAGCCATCTTCTCCCAACAACCAGGCACCTCCGGGAAGATGGAGGAGTCCCATCTCCTGTGCCAAAAACGGTTGAACATAGTCTTGCATGATGGGCACCAACACAAAAAGCCCCCACATGCCGTAGATGACGGATGGAATGGCCGCCAATAAATCGATGCATTGACTCAATACCTTGTTAAGCAAGCCGGTTGATTCCGATGTGAGTAAGGCACTGGCAAAAGCGAGCGGTATGGCCAATAACAGGGCAATGCCGGTGGTGAGCAATGTGCCTGCAATGTGGGGGAGTGCTCCGTAATCATCTTGTGCCGGATCCCACTGGCAACTCCAGATAAATGAGAGCCCAAATTGCTCCCAGGTTTCTGTCGAGTGTATTAGAAGCTGCGCGAAGATGGAGACCATGAGTAGACCCGCGATACCGGCGCATGCGAAACAAAAATAGCGAAATGTATTATCTGCGCGTTGCATGGATGTGTGAGAGTTTGTGTTTGTTGCTTTCATTATGTATGCCGACGGCGCAGAGACAAGTATTCGACTGTGAAGATACCGCCTTGAAGAACATGGCAAAATTGTCACATTCCGCACATTGAGGCGATCCCCGGAGAAAATAGGTTTGACGAAAGAGCTATTTGAGGCGTACAATGCAAGGGCTGATTTTTACCATGAAAAACGTCCTGATTATAAGCTCAAGTTTGCGTGCGCACAGCAATTCGGATGCCTTGGCCGCGGCCTTTGCCGAGGGTGCAAAAGCTGCCGGGCATGCCGTGGAAACTATCTCGCTGAAGGGGAAAGAAATACGCTTTTGCACGGCATGCTATGCCTGCCAAAAGACAGGACGCTGTGTGGCGCCGGATGATGCACCCGCCATCATCAGCAAGATTCAGGCGGCCGATGTGGTGGCCTTTGCCACACCTATCTATTTTTATGAAATGAGCGGCCAGCTAAAGACACTTTTGGACCGCACGGTGTCTATTTATAGTGCGCCCTACAAGTTCCGCGATATTTACCTGCTTGCCACCGCCGCAGAGGATGAAGCCGCAACCCCCGATTGTGCCTTCAAAGGCCTTGGCGGCTGGGTGGAGTGCTTTGAGCAAGCCCGCGTGGCCGGGCAGGTCTTTGCCGGCGGTGTGTATGAGCAGAATACCATCGTGGGGCATCCCGCTTTGGAAGCAGCCCGTCAAATGGGCTCCCAAGTTTAATCTGAACACGTAAAAACGCAATCCTATCATGAACGGTACATTCACTTATTCCAACCCGACTCGCTTGCATTTTGGCCCCGCTTCGCTGGATAAGCTGGGCGAGGAGCTTTGCCATTACGGCCCGTCCGTATTGCTGACCTATGGCAAGCAATCTATCAAAAAAAGCGGCTTGTATGATAAAATTGTGGCCATATTGCAGGCTGCGGGTAAGCAAATCACCGAAGACCCCGGGGTGATGCCCAACCCCACTGTGGAAAAATTGGCAGAGGGGGCGCAGCGAGCCCGCGATTGCAAGGCTGACCTCATTTTGGCGGTGGGCGGCGGCTCCGTGTGCGACTATGCCAAGGCGGTGTCCGTGGCTGCATGGTGCACGGACGACCCGTGGGAAAAATACTACATACGCATGGCCCCGGTGGATAATCCCATCATCCCCGTGGGCTGTGTGCTGACCATGGCCGGTACGGGCAGCGAGATGAATGGCGGCTCTGTCATCACGAATCATGCTATCAAGCGCAAAATCGGGCGCGTGTTTGATGACCGCGTATTCCCCCGTTTCTCCATCCTCAACCCGGAGCTCACCCTTACGCTGCCGCGCTATCAGATGGTGGCCGGGTGTTTTGATATCATGTCTCACATCTTGGAGCAATATCTCTCCGGTACGGATGATAACACCAGCGATTATATGGCAGAGGGGCTCATGCGCTCGCTCATTACAGCTAGCCGCGTGGCCGCCCGCAATCCGCAGGATTATGAGGCCCGCAGCAATATCATGTGGACGGCTACCTGGGCGCTCAATACCCTTATCTCCAAGGGTAAGACAACCGACTGGATGGTGCACATGATGGGGCAGTCCGTGGGGGCCTATACCGATGCCACCCACGGTATGACCCTAGCTGCTGTATCTTTGCCCTACTATCGTTTCATTTTGCCCTTGGGCTTGGCTAAGTTCAAGCGCTTTGCCCAAGCGGTGTGGGGGGTGAATGCTGAGGGGAAGAGTGATGAAGAAATCGCGCTGGAGGGGCTGGATTGCATGCGCGCTTGGATGCAGGAAATCGGTCTCGTGCTTTCCTTGCGCGAGCTGGGAGCCACCGAGGAGATGCTGGATGGCATAGCCGAGGGCACATTCCTGCTACGCGGCGGTTACAAGCCCGACCTCACCACGGCAGAGGTGCGAGATATCTTGCAGCAGAGCCTTTGAGCGGGTGATGCCGGGAGCTGCACCAGTATCGCGTTGCCGCTGGGTGAACGAGCACAACCCACTCTACGTGAACTATCACGATACAGAGTGGGGGGTGCCGTGTCGGGAGGATGCTTACCTGTACGAGATGCTGGTGCTGGAAAGTTTTGTAGCGGGGCTATCTTGGGAATGCGTGCTGAACAAGCGGGCAGCTTTCCGCGCTGCGTTTGCCGATTTTCAGGTGGAAAAAGTGGCTCAATTTGCTGAAAAGGAAGTGGACGCGTTGATGCAGAATACCGGTATCATCCGCCACCGGGGTAAGATTAAAGCAGCCATTACCAACAGCCGCGTGTTTTTGCACATTCAGGCAGAGTTTGGTTCCTTTGCTGCGTATGTAGCCGCCTTTGTGGGGGCGCCCTCCTTGTATGAACCTTACCACGAACGAGTGAGCTCTCCTGTGTCGGATGCTATTTCGCGTGATTTGAAACGCCGTGGGATGCGCTTTGTGGGCTCTGTCACCATTTATTCATGGATGCAGGCCGTGGGGCTGATACAGGCCCACGGGCCAGAATGCTACCTGCATGCCATGGGGCAGGGGAATGCTCGTTAGCGCCCTGTGCCGCCACATGCTTTGCAGTTGATACCCTGTGGATTGTTGGTGTAGGGCCTCTTCTGGAAATGCCGTATGCCTCGCAACTCTTGTTGTGAATTTTGCCGGAGCGGGAAACCCAGTATTTTCCATCTGCCGGGGCGGAGCGGTATTCTTGCTTGTCGCCGGAAGCATTGCGCTTGGTTTTGCGCCATTCCCACGGGGGCAGGGGGGCTTCGTCTTGCCATAGCCCTTTGTGGTACTTTTTTGCTATTTTTTGCGCTGTTGCCAGTTCGGTGTCATCCGGGGCGTGGTAATCAGAATGCCAAGCACAGCCGGATGCTACCAATTCAGTATTGATTCGGCGTTTCCCTAAATATACTTGTCCCAGCGTGCGATTGTAGTGATCAATTCCTTGCTGATCTATTTTTATTTGTTTGCCTAAAATGAGGGAAATCAATTTTTCCCTTGCTTCCCTGCCATAAGCTTGACCATTTTCCGGGGCATCAATTCCTTGAAAGCGGACGATGATTCTCTCCCCATGGTGAGTTTGAACCGTGGCGGTATCACCATCTGCCACCGCTATACATTTGCCGACCAACATCTCACCACTAGCGGATTGAATGGGGAGAATGAGTAGAGCAACAGCATATATGAGTGCCTTGAGGTTCTTCATACGGCCTATATAACTGATAAAATAGCTTAGTCAAGGAAAATAATGCTTTTGAACTGATATTATACAGTTAATGTTGACAGTGCGTTTGATTTGTCGAATCGCCTTGACAATTAGTAGTGGCTGGGGTAGCCTTAGGCCTACGTGATAGAGAAAAAAACAGAACCCGCAAGGGTGGGGATTTTTGGAGTGCCCTTTGTGGTGGCAGATTTGGAGCAAGCCAGCCAGCACTTTGTGGAAGTGGCACTCAGTACACAAAAGGCGGTATTGTCGGCACATGCGGATGTGCATGTGCTTACGCGTGCGCTGCATGATGAGACATATGGAAAAGGAATTGCATGCTTTGATTACGTGTGTCCGGATGGCATGCCGATCGTGTGGCTGATGCGCCGCAAAGGGGAACAGGCCAACCGCCTCTATGGACCGGATGTGATGGAGCGGGTCTGGGACAATGGCCGCGCCGCCGGTGTTCGCCATTTCCTATTGGGGGGGACAGAAGAGGCTGTTTCCCGATTGAGTGAAAATTTGACGGCTCGATTTCCCGGTGTTGAAATAGCGGGGCATTATTGCCCGCCCATGGGTGTGTGGAGTGATGATTTAAATGCGGAGATGATGCAGCGTATTCGCGATTGCGGAGCCCACTGCGTATGGGTTGGCTTGGGGTGCCCCAAGCAGGAAACGTGGTTATTCTCTCACCGTGAACAACTCCCCCCTGCGCTGTACTTTGGCGTAGGGGCTGCATTCAATTTTCATGCCGGTTTGGTGAAGCAGGCTCCCGCTTGGATTCGGAACCATGGTTTTGAGTGGTTGTGGCGGCTGTGCCGTGAGCCACGGCGTTTGTTCAAGCGCTATTTGGTACACAACACGCGCTTTATTTGGTATTGTCTCACGCGCAAGGTGTGAGTTTTAGTCGCCTGTGGGGGAAGCACCACGCAGTAGCGCCTCGGCAAAGGTTGGGGGAAGCCCCGTGCGCTCAATTTTAGCTGCGGCGGCATGTACATCGTAGGCAACTCGGCGCAGGAGCAGGTGTTGAGTCTCGGTGTTAATCAGTGCGTAGGCGGCTTTCCACTCCATGTCGCGGGGTTGCCCTACGGAGCCGGGGTTGATGAGGTAGCGCACACCTTCTTCAAGCGGGATGGTGCATGTGCCCTCGGCATCGTAGCAGATGGGCAAGGCTGTGCAGTAGCCCGACTTGGTGCAGAAAACGGCGGGGCGGTGGGTGTGACCAAAGAAGCAGATGGCTTCTGTGCAGGTGCTCAGGGCGGTGGTGGCTTCTGCCGGGGTGGCAATGCGCCGCCAAGTCTCCGGTGTGCCGGGGGTGGCATGCACTAGGCGCATGCCAGCGTAGCTTGTTTGCAGGGGGAGGGAGCGCAGCCAAGCAATCTGCTCTGCATGGAGCATGGCGGCGGTGCGGTCTATCATGGTGGTGTAGAGGGGCACCCCGAAGAGCCCACGCTGTAGGAGCGCTGCTTCATGGTTGCCGCGCACGGCTGCGCAGAGCAGGGGGCGCACGATGTCAATGCAGGCGGCCGGATCGCCGTTGAAGCCGATGATATCGCCCAAGGAGCAGAAAGAATCTGCCCCGAGATGGCGCGCATCTTCCAGTACCGCCACCAGGGCTTCCCTGTTGGCGTGGATGTCTGATAAGACCGCGATGTTCATTTACTCTGCTTGCAAGAGTTGCTTGAGGCGTGCTTTGAACGCCGGAATGCCTTCGCCCATGGCGGCAGAGATGGGGAGAATCTCAATCTTGGGGAAGCGTTGGCGCAGTATCTCAAGATTTTCTGCGGCGGTGGGGTCGTCCATCTTATTGGCAAGGATAATCCATTTGCGCTCGGCTAATTCTTCGGAGTAAAGCTTAATTTCTTTGCGCAGGGTTTGGATGGCTTCCACCGGGTCGTGTTCCAAGCCGGTCATGTCTACCACGAATAAGAGAATGTGGCAGCGCATGATGTGGCGCAGAAATTCGTGCCCCAACCCGCGGTTCTCGGATGCTCCTTCTATGATTCCAGGGATATCTGCCACAACGCAGCGCGAATAATCCTCAAACTCTACCACGCCCACGATGGGTTGCAGCGTGGTGAATGGATAGCTCGCCACTTTGGGGGTGGCGCGGGAAATAGCCCCAAGAAGAGTACTCTTGCCGGCATTCGGATAGCCCACGAGCCCGGCATCTGCTATGCGACGCAGTTCAAAGAAAAAGACACCCGATTCGGCCTCTGTGCCATACTCAAATTTGAGCGGAGCTTGGTCTGTTGCCGTGCGGAAATGCCAGTTGCCTCTCCCTCCCTTGCCGCCTTGGCAGAGTACGAAGCGTTCGCCCGGCTCGGTGAGGTCTGCTATTTGCTCCAATTCAATGCCATCGCCCTCGCGCTCCAGCCAAGTAGCTTCTTGCATCGTGGCTGCATTACTGCGGTACACAATAGTTCCGGGGGGGACTTTGCCGATGACTGTCTTACCATCACGCCCGTGCTTGCGCGCGTGCATGCCCGGCATACCATCGGTCGCTATAAGTTTCGGATCGTAAAAATAGGAACGCAGATCATTCGTACTGGTGCTCACCTCTAAGATGACGCTTCCTCCATCTCCGCCGTCCCCGCCATCGGGGCCACCCCTCGGTACAAACTTCTCACGGCGGAAGCTGGCAAGGCCATTCCCGCCCTTGCCGGCTTTTGCATAAATTCGAATGTTGTCTACGAACATGGGCCGAAGACTAGCAGAAAGATGCCAAATTGTCAATCTCTATATCTTTTGCTTTCCTGCTCTTTCTTTTTTTTGTTATTCTTTCTTCGTTTCTTGTTTGTTCTTATGCCTTCGGAGCAATTTTAAGGATAAATGATAAACAAATGTCAAATAAATCCAGGTGCTTGCCAGCATCGTGACTCTTTTCATGATGAATGATGTATCCTGTGGGGTAAGTGTATGGCTGGTAACAGATAATCAATGCTTTGTGAGGCGAAAGGTAGATGAAACGAATGTTTGTATGTTATTTGGACTTGGGGAAATGCTTTACTTTTTTGAAATATGCATTATACTCTGCGCGCGTCTGGCGGATAGAATGTCCTTTGTCCCGTAACTGCTTCAATTTTACATAGAATCAACTGTCATGAAACTACATTTACCCCTTGGTCTTCGCCGTGCTTTATTTGCCGTGTTTGCCCTTTTGCGCCCTGTCACCGCAGTCGCAGTCGCGGTTGCCGCTACGGTTCAGGCTGATGATTTAGCGCTCAACAAAAACAAAACGACCCATACGGGAGATACTGTCAATGTCGGAAATATCAAGGTAGATAAAACCGGTAATTTGGATTTTTCTTCACTTATGAAGAAGTACAACGTAACGGCTACTACCGGCGATGTGACATCGACGGGTACGGTTTCGACACCTACACTCTTTACTGGTGAGCTCAATATTACATCTAATGCCGGTAATGTTAATTTGAACAGTATTCAGGGTACACGCATTGCTGTGACGGCAGCGCAGGATATCAATGTTACGGGGGCTATTACGATGACGGGTGGTAGCCTTACATCCAAAGGGGCAGATGTGAATATCACTTCTTCGGCTGCAACGTTGTCTGGCACGGCTGTTGTTGCAGAAAAGGGAATTGTGTCGATAGCCAATTCCGGTACCAATACGCTGAGTGCAACAAACATTACAGCCATAGGTAAGAATGGTGACGGTCAGTCCGTTGCGTTAGGTGGAAATGGTGCGTTGAATATCTTAATTTCTGCAGATACTGAGGGTGTTGGGGATGTGCTTGTAGAGGGTGGTGCAAACTTGGTGACGGGTGGAACAACTCTCACCTCGACCCAAGGTGGAATCGAAGTGGCCGGTAGCGGTAACCTTCCTGCGTCAGATTTGCTGGATAAGGTTTTGGAGGGAAATGAATTGTTGAAGAATTTTAATGGCAATATTAACGCCGTAATAGGTAAAAACACGAAGTTAGATGCTGCCACTGATGTAAATGTGCACGCTACTGCTAACCTTGTGGGCGATAAAGCGCAGGTGGAGGCCGACGACAAAGTGGTGGTGGATGGCACTATCAACATGGTGAACGGTGGCGCCAATGTGACAGCCGACCAGGAAGTGGAGCTGAATGGCACGCTCAATATGGTCAATGGCGGCGCCAATGTGACGGCAACAGACGGCAAGGTGACGCTGCAAGGATCTGAAAATGGCAATGGTGCCTTGGGAGATTTGATAAGCGGTGCCTTGGGCGATGCCGCCGGGGCATTGGGTGAGAGCGGCATGCTGGATAATTTGAAAGGCAATGCCAACGTGGTGAGCGGCGAGAATACGAAGGTAGGAGCCGCAGAGGTGAATATCAACGGCACGCTCAACATGGTGGGCGACAAGGCCCAGGTGGAAGGCTCCGACAAAGTGGTGGTGGATGGCACTATCAACATGGTGAACGGTGGCGCCAACGTGGCCGCCGGCCAGGAAGTGGAGCTGAATGGCACGCTCAATATGGTCAATGGCGGCGCCAATGTGACGGCAACAGACGGCAAGGTGACGCTGCAAGGATCTGAAAATGGCAATGGTGCCTTGGGAGATTTGATAAGC
>JAFQGD010000062.1 GCA_017398355.1 Akkermansia sp.
ACCCACGCCCTCAACGATAAATGGAGTGTGAACGCGGGCTACACCATGGAGCTGGTGCCGCGTGCCAACAGCCACAGCGCCAACATCGGCGCCACCTATCGCTTCTAAAGTCCATTACACAGGACATACCGGGGCGTGGCATGAAAGCATCATGCCACGCCCCAATCATTGAGCCACCGATTGTGTCACCCGCTCGCTATGCGCTCGGGGTTCTTAAGCTTCCGCGCAAAGTTCGGCAATAGGGAAGCCCCGGCCAGCCACGGATGATAGAAGACGTGGCTACAACACGTTTGTCATCATTTTCTAATGCGTTTGCCCTGGCCGGGAAAGTCAGGGCAGACGCATTAGGATTATGACACATTTGCATAATTTCAAATTTCAGATTTCAAATTTATAATTTATTGGAGCTAGCTGACTTGCGTCAGATATAAAGCGAAACGATAACGACACTTTGGCCTCGCCCCGCCTTCAAGGCGGGGGCAGCAAGCGCAGATGCACCCACCCATTTTCTTGCGCGACAGCTCCAATTTTTTCAATGTGAAATTTGAAATATGAATTTCGCAATTTAAATTCAAGCACTAGCAGCTATTTAAGTCAGATCTCGCCTAATGCGTTTGTTCTGGCCGGGAAAGTCGTTAGTCTTGACTATCCCGTGGAGAATATGATATTCTATGCACACAATGAAACGCATAGAACAAGCACTATCCACATTCCGCGAGCCACCGTATATGTATAATTGCGCACAGACGATATGCGCAGCGTTTGGGCGGGAGGATTTGCTGGAAGCGATGAAATCGTGTGGAGGTGGGCGAGCCCCGGAAGGGACCTGTGGGGCATTGTATGGAGCCATGCAGGTAGCGCCGGAGCGCGCAGAGGAATTGAAGACTGCATTTTGTGCGGCAACGGGGGCAACTCAATGCAACCAATTGAAAGGGGAACACCGTGTGCCATGCCAGACCTGTGTGCGAACGGCTGCGGAGCTTCTCATCGCCAATTTGGGTGCAAAGTAAGCCATTCTACCGGAGGCGAGCATTCTTTCTGATTGCAATAGGGCGAAAATCTGCTACAATAAGTGCGTTATACAGCCATGGCAGCACAAGCATTTAAAGTACCGGAATTAAAAGTGGCCACCGCGGAGGTGAAGGAGGAGAAGAAAGAGGGGCCTCTTTTCTTTATTCTTCCACCCCTTGTCGTGTTGGCCGTGTTTGTATACTGCATGGTATCTACGCCGCCGGCACCGAGTGAAGAGGCAATGGATGCCGAGGATGCGGCTATTGAGCAGATGGAAGCCGAGGCAGGGGAAGAATAATTTTACACTACAAACGGATATAAACGACTATGAGCGAAGCAGCACCGATTAGCATGACAGCGCAGGGATTGCGCGTGCCGGATTGTCCCATTATCCCACACATTATCGGCGATGGTTCCGGACCCGATATTTGGCGAGCCTCTCAGCGAGTGATTGATGCCGCCGTTGCAAAGGCATACGGGGATGCGCGCTCCATCGCATGGAAAGAGGTACTCGCCGGGCAAAAGGCTTATGATACGCTCGGTACATGGCTGCCGAAAGATACGATGGAGGCGTTCCGCACGTATTTGGTGGGCATTAAAGGGCCGCTGACCACGCCCGTGGGTGGTGGTATACGTTCGTTGAATGTTGCGCTGCGCCAGGGTTTGGATTTGTATTGCTGTGTGCGCCCGGTTCGTTATTTTCAAGGGATCGAGACACCGGTGAAAGACCCGTCCAAGGTGGATATGGTCATTTTCCGCGAGAATACGGAAGATATCTATTGCGGAATAGAGTTTCAGCAGGGCTCACCGGAAGCTGAGAAGTTTTTTGATTGGCTTTCCATGGAGTTTCCGGAACGAGCATGCAAGGTGCGTTTCCCGAATTCATCCGGTTTTGGCGTAAAGCCGGTATCCCGGGAGGGAACGGAGCGTTTGGTGCGCTCTGCCATCAATTTTGCGATTGAAAACAACCGCCCGAGTGTGACTTTGGTACACAAAGGTAACATCATGAAGTTTACGGAAGGCGGTTTCCGCGATTGGGGCTATGAATTGGCACGCAAAGAGTTTGGTGCAGAAGTGATAGGGAAGGGGCCGTGGTGCCGCCTGCCCAATGGCATTATCATCAAAGATTGCATTTGCGATGCCTTCTTGCAGGAGATTTTGATTCATCCGCAAGATCATTCGGTGGTGGCAACACTCAATCTGAACGGCGATTACTGCTCGGATGCATTGGCTGCCCAGGTGGGTGGCATTGGCATAGCCCCCGGCGCAAACATCAACTACCGCACGGGGCATGCCGTGTTCGAAGCAACGCATGGTACTGCACCTGCCTTGGCTGATTTGGATAAGGTGAATCCCTGTTCGTTCCTGTTGTCTGCCGAGATGATGCTGCGCTATATAGGGTGGACAGAGGCCGCCGATATCATGGTTTCCGCCATTGAAGCGGCGATTACGGATAAGACAGTGACCGCAGATTTGGCAGAGATGATACCCGGAAGTACTGCTTTGAGCACGAGCGCGTTTGCCGATGCTTTGTTGGCAAAAATGAAGTAACATCTTCGCATGCCGGATCCTGCCTACGTTCACGCAGCATTTTCCTCAATAGCTGCACGCTATGTGACCGCGAATCACCTCCTTTCCATGGGAGCGGATATCTTGTGGCGTGCTCGCGCCATCGAGAAAATAGCGGAGTGGCAACCCCAACGCCTGCTGGATGCGGCTACGGGAACAGGCGATTTGGCCTTGGCTGTGCAGCGCGCTTTTCCGGAAACGGATGTGGTGGGGACGGATTTCTGCCGCCCCATGCTGGATGTTGCTGTGCAGCGGGGGCTTGAGCAGGTGCTGGAGGCTGATGCCATGCACCTGCCTTTGCCGGAAGCGAGTTTCGATGTGCTCACCGTCGCTTTCGGGCTGCGCAATATGGCGGATTATGAAGCGGCTCTGCGGGAATTTCACCGTGTGTTGACCCCCGGTGGCCACTTGCTCGTGCTGGATTTCAGCATGCCCAGCGGATTGATGACAATGCCCTACCGCATGTATTTGCACCATATCTTGCCGAAAATTGCAGGTTTTATCACGGGCAACAGCTCCGCTTACGATTATTTGGGGGAGAGTATCGAGGCTTTCCCCCGCGATGAAGCCTTCCTTGATTTGCTGGTGCGGGCCGGTTTTACCATGCCTACGCAGCTCCCCCTCTTATCTGGAATTGCTTCCATCTACACGGCTCAGGCCTGATTCATGCCTTCCTGCCTTTGCCTTGTAAAAAAGTTTGCTTCTGACAAAAATTCGGGTGGACAAAAGGCGCTCAAAAAGGTAACATAGTCTCGTCTGCAGCGTACAAGATAATCACTTCTGCATAAACCTTTACCCTTAATAAATTATGTTCAAATACCCCAACGCTTCCAAGCCCGCACACAAGCCTGTGTTGAAAACCGCTTCCGCTCCTGCTCCCGCATCTCCTTTTGCTGATGCTGATGTACCCTCTGATTGGGCAATGCCTGCCGGTCAAGGTGCTGCCGATACAGCCGCGCCTCAGGGTGGCTTCTTTGGTGGGGCTGAGACTGCACCTTTTGAAACGACTGCAGCCGCTCCTGCCGTGGCAACACGCAATGTGCTCAATTCCGACGTGACGGTGGTAGGTGTACTGCGTTTCACGGATGATTTGCTGGTTGATGGCTCTGTGGAAGGCGAAATTACCTCTGATGGCGAACTGACAGTAGGTGCCAATGCCACCATCACCGCCGGTGAAAAGAACAAAGTAGCCGTGCGTACCAAGAGTGCTATCATTCACGGCCGTGTGACGGGCGATATCGTCGTTTCCGACCGTGTGGAACTTGCTTCCACCGCCGAACTGGTGGGCGATGTGACAGCTTCTAAGATTTCTATCCAGGAAGGTGCAGTGTTCATTGGCCACTGTATGGTGGGTGCTGCCGCAGCCGGGGCTTCCATCCCCACCACGCCTGCCAAGAAGACCGCTAAGGCCGCCCTCAAGAGCGACGAACCCGACCTGCTGGGTTAAGGCGAGTCGCATCTGCGATATGATGTATGCCGGAGTATAAGACAGAGCCGTTCATCGTGCCGTCCATCTCCGGGTTGTTACCCGTAGGTGAGCGCAACCCCCGCGTTGCGCTCACTTCTTTTGACCCGCGCGAAAAGAAAGTGCAGGTGCCATCGCGTGAGGTGACGTGCTATGAATGCGGGCGTCGCTCGCATGTACCCTCGGCTGCGTTATCCGCCAATTGTATTCACTGCCATGCGCATTTGAACATGACGGATATCGAGCTTAAGCCCGGTTCCCGCCGCTTGACGGTGAGAACCTTGGGCAACGTCACCATCGCGCCGGATGCCGTGCTTTCCCATTTATCTGTAGTATGCCATCATTTGGATATGGGCGGGCGGGCTTCCGGTTCGTTTCGTTGCAGTGGCACGCTGACGATTTCCGGCGGTACCCGCATTGAGGGAAGTGTGCAGGCCGCTTCTTTGGTAGTCAACAAGGGAATTAGCGTTATTCTGACGCAAGGAGCAGCATTGCAAGATGCTACGATATATGGGCGAGTTTCCGGGCGCATCGAGGCGAGCGGGTGCGTGCGCATTTGCCGTGGGGGTGAATTGTGCGGAGATTGCTGTGCGGCCGAAATTCAAGTGGAGCAGGGGGGCGCGCATTTGGGGAACTGGATTCGCCCGTAGAGCCCTGCTCCCCCAATGAAGCAAGCCTATGGATATACGCATTACAGATGCTGCGCAAAATACCCTCAAGCATCTCAACCTGACACTGCCTGCCGGGAAGTTGATTGCCTTGATGGGACCCAGTGGCTCAGGTAAGAGTACCTTGGCGTATGATACTCTTTTTGCGGAATCCAGACGGCGCTTTTTGAATTGTTTATCTACCGGGGCTCGCCGCTTGCTGGCACGCCCGGAAAAGCCGCGCGTCGGCGCTATAGAGGGGCTTCCCCCGGCTCTGTGCTTGGAGCAACATTTGCCCTCTGCACACAGCCGCGCAGTATTGGGCTCCATTACAGAGGTGTTGGATTATTTGCGCATATTGTATTCCACGATTGGGACACCGCATGACCCGACCACCGGAGCCGTCCTCACGCGTCTTAGTCCCGAGGAAATTTCCCGAGAATTAGCTGAGCAGCCGGAGGGAACGCGCCTGACGCTTCTTGCCCCGCTCCCGCAGGATTTTGGGCAGGAAATTGCTGCGGATGTGTTGCAACTGCGCAAGTTAGGGTATTTGCGGGTGCGTGTCAATGGCCTGCTTTGTGAATTGGAAGACCTAGAGAGTGCGCCACCACCACCTGAAAGCGTATGTGAGTTGGTGGTGGACCGCATCGTGAATAAAGCCGGTGCGGAATCCCGCATCGCAGATTCCGTGCAAGCCGCCTTGCGGCTTCATTCGGCGGAATTACGCTGTATCATTCAGCAGAAGGGGGGGGATCCCACCGAAAAAGCCTTTCATACATGCTACCGCAACGATTCTACGGGGTTTACCCTTCCGGATATGTCACCCCGCCTGTTTTCCCACTATTCTGCGCAGGGCGCTTGCCCGCGCTGCGAGGGGCTGGGCGTGATTGAGACCAAAAAAGGGGAAACGCTATGCCCCGCCTGCTCAGGTATGCGGCTCAATCCTGTGGCTCTGGCCGTCACTTTGGATTTCGGAAAACAAACGCTCAATATGGGGCAGTTTTGCGCCATGAGTGTAGCTGAAAATCGCTTATTACTCAATACATTACAGATATCGGCCGTTTATCGCGAGGCATTGAGCTGTGTATTGACAGAACTGAACCAGCGCTTGGATTGTTTGTTGGAGCTTGGGTTGGACTACCTCTCCCTCTCCCGTGCGGCATCCACCTTGTCCGGTGGAGAGTTGCAGCGTGCGCGCTTGGCCGGTCAGATAGGCGGTGGCCTTTCCGGGGTCCTCTACATTTTGGATGAACCAACAATTGGGCTGCACCCAAGCGAGACGGATAAATTGATACGCGCTCTGTGCAAATTGCGGGATAAGGGGAATACGATTCTCGTCATCGAGCACGATCCTCAGCTCCTCGCTGCAGCCGATTGGTTGGTGGAGATGGGCCCCGGCAGCGGACCAGCCGGGGGTGAGTTGTTGGCAGAGGGCACTTATGCATCCATCCTAGGCAATGAGTCATCTCCCACCGGGGCGTGGCTTTCCGGGCGTCGCCTCTTTACCCCCACAGCTCCTTGCGAGGTGACTTCGGCCGAATGGGCAGAGTTGAGACACGCGAAGGCTCGCAATTTAAAAGACATCACCTTCCGTTTCCCCTTGGGTGCATTCACTTGTATGGCCGGTCCCGGCGGCTCCGGCAAGAGTACCTTAGTGCATGAATGTTTGTTGCCGGCCCTCAAATCCGGGAAACTGAGGGGCTCTGCATCTATTAGTCGAGCCGTCGTGTTGGACCAATCCCCCTTGGGAGCCACCGCTCGCTCCACCCCGGCTACAGCCACCGGCTTGTTGGATGTTTTGCGCCCCTTGTATGCCGGCTTGCCTCTGGCTCGGCAGCGTGGCTATACGGCCTCTCGCTTTTCATTAATGACGCGCGGGGGCCGCTGTGAACGCTGCTCCGGCACCGGTGTGTTGCAGGTGGATATGAACTTTCTCGCCGATTTATACACGCCGTGTGATGCCTGCCATGGAGCTCGTTTCAATCGCGAAACGCTGGAGGTGACCTGGCGGGGGAAATCCATAGCCCAGGCGTTGGCGCAGACAGTGGATGAAGCTTGCGAATTTTTTGCTCCTATACCAGCGGCTCGTGCCATCCTGCAAGCCATGCAGGATTTGGGATTGGGCTATTTACAGCTAGACCGCGCTGTAACAACACTATCCGGTGGCGAGGCCCAGCGCATTCGCATCGCTACACACTTGGCCAAGGCTGCGCCGAAGCGTGGAAGCCGCCTCCCGGAGCACTTGCTCTTTGTATTGGATGAGCCCAGCACCGGTTTGCATTTTGCAGAGGTTGATTTGCTGTTGCAAGCTTTATTTCGCCTGCGAGATGCCGGCCATACCATCATTTGCATAGAGCACAACCAATCCATTCTTTCCGCTGCGGATTATTTAGTTGAACTCGGCCCCGGTGCCGGGCAGCAGGGTGGCTCTATCACTTACGCCGGATGCCCGAGAATATAAAAAAGCTTGCCGCAGCGTGGTTTGCGACAAGCTTTTTTGCTGAATGTCTTACAGAGCTTTCTTATTTGAAGCTGATGCTCTTTTGCTCTCCTTTCTTCATTTCCAGCTCCGGGATGAGCACAAAATCATCCGTCAGGATAGCGCCCGGCTCGCTGCATTCCTTGCAGTTACGAGCAACATCTGCATTGGGGAACCAAATGGCACAGCGCCCCTTAGCATCGCTATTGGCAGTGATGGTCAACTGATTGTTGCTCTCCCATTTTACTGTATAGGGGGCAGGGGCATTTGTACTATCCACCGATGCAGACCAAGCAGGATCGCCATAGAATGCCACGGTATCGCGGTCATGCACCAGCCCCACGGCTTGGCGGGCATTACCGGAGTTCAACGCTGCTCCGCTTTGGTTGATGCTGATTTGAAGTTGGTAGGAGATGCGGTCATCATTGAACTCAGCTTTCAACAATTTTTCATCAATTTCCATGGTCTTGTGGAGCAGAAATTGGTTGTTCAGGAACCATGCTTCAGCCAGGGTGGTACCTGTGGTATTGCTCAAGAACATGGACAAAGTGCCCCAGCCCCCCTCGCCAAACCAAGAGGGAACAGTATAGCCCACAACCTGATTGCAGGTGTAGCCGGAAAGTGCGGTCACTGCCATGCTGTCCTTTGTGCCATTGGTATCTCCAAAGAGGCAATTTCCTGCGGCCAACCACACGCGGGGGGCTCCGTCCGGTGTAATGGAGGTCAATTTTTTATCTGCCGCCAGTGTGGCAAGGCTTTGGGTGTTGCCGCTCAGGGCCTCATCAAGGGGGGTGCCAAAGAAGGGTATCTGCGCCTCCGGCAGCATGTAGAACTTGTTCCCCGCAGGGAAAATCAGCCCCTTGCCAAAGGGCATTTCCAAGTTGTATTGCGTGGCGTGGCTGGAGGTTAGTATCAACTGGGGTTTTTGCGTGCCCAACTCTGTGCCGAAAATGCTCTGCATCCCGGCCTTGCCCTCTGCCGATGCGGGGTCTACCATGCGGCTTTTGGGCTCTTGGTAGCCATCTTGTTCCAATATGGGAGACCCATGCCAGTCTGTAATGCAGAAGCTGTGTTCAAAAGGCGCATAGTGTACATTGGTTGTGCTGAGTATGCGCTTGATGACAAGCGGCTCTTTTGCTGCCGCAATGCGTTGAGCATCTTCCGCACTGTAGCCGGTGATGATTCCCCACATGCAGTCGCCCCACGGGTCATCATCTACACGGCGGGCTGCACGGTGGAATGCGTTGGTGGTAATGCGGCCTGTTTCTTCCGGGCGGGCTACATAGGCTGCATAGCGTGCATCGGTCTCTCGAAGTGCTTTTTCGCAATGTTCCTGAGTGAATGCCGGCACAATGCGCAGCTCTGCTCCGGGGTATTTAGCCACGAGGGTATCAGCCACTTGTTTCCATTCCGGCTGAGATGCCGTAGCTTCTGTGAGGATGACGGTGTACTCTTCCCCCCTCATGTTTACCTCGGTGGCCGTGTCTTCTGCCTGTTCCGTTTCCTGCGGTACGGTATAGAAGAAGTTGGCATTGTCCTTGCCATACACTTCCTTGGCTAATTCGCGTATCTCATCGGCCGTGATGGATTTGAGGTCGGTTTGCAAGTCGCGGATCATCTCCAGCTTGGTGGAATCACTTTGCAGCTTGGAGAGGTTGTTGAGCCAGTATCCGGCCGTGCGCAGATTTTTTTCGGAAGCCGTGATGATGGGGCGCAAGGCGCGCTCCACATCCTCATCCGTGATATTTCCTTGTCCAATGCCATTGCAAATACTTTCCATAGCGGCACTCACCTTTTCGCGGTTGCCCTTCACCCCCGCACTGGTGGATGATATATAGGCGGCATCTTTGAAATCCGGGTTGAGTACCAAGCGCACGCTCGGGGAGTAGCTCTCACCCAGCACGGCTCGCAGCCCGTCAAACAATTTCTCCCGCACGATGGATGTGAGCACTTGCAAGCGGCGGTTGCGGCGGTAATCCATGCCATTGCCGGCAGGGCGTATCTGCGTCACGAGTGTTTTGTCCAGTTGCGTGTTGTAATGCAGGAATTGGCGCTGTCCCCATGGCTGGAAACTGACGGCGCGGGCTGCATCATCAATCCGAGCAAATTCTGTATTGCGTTGGGGCATTGCGCCAAAGGTGCTCGTGATGATGGGTATGATTTCTTCTACGTTGAAATCGCCCACAATCGTCACTTCCATAGAGCCTGATTGCAAGGCCTTCTCTACCGCAGATTTGACGTCTGCCGTCGAGATGGCTTCCAGTTCTTCTCGCTTGGGCAGCACAAAGCGAATATCCTCCCCGAAGAGGGCACGGGGCATTTTCATGCTGTATGCGCCTTCCGGTGTTGTTTCAAGGCGGGTGTAGAACGAATCAATGCGGCGGCGCAGCACCGTTTCGCCATCGGGCCGGAATCCCGGGTGCATGATATAGGCAGCCAGTAGTTTGCATTGCAGCTCAAAGTCAGTGGCGTTGGTGGTGCCGCTGAAGGTGAAGCGATCTTGAGAGGCTCCGAACCCGCCTCCTACCTGTTTACCAGCCAGCAAACTTTCCAATTCATCTGCGGAGTGGGCTTCCAAGCCACCTTGGCTCATGACAGGGTCCACAAATGTGTGCAAGCCCGCCTTGATGTTGCTACTCTGCATAAATCCGCCATCAACAGCGGCAGATACGCAAATGCTTCCTTCCATGAAGTCTGCCGGCTTCAGGTTCACCTTAATGCCGTTGGAAAGCACGAGCTTGGTCACCCCGATATCCTCTAGTGTTTCTTGGGAAACAACGGACCCCGGCTCCCCAATGTGCTCGTACGCAAAGGTTGTAGCCGCATTCTCTACCGGTTTTTCTACCGGTTGCTGCATGGCTTTATTAAAGGCCTCTCGCAATTTGTCCTTGTCTACACCGGCCGGCAGGGTACCCGAAAGCATCAGCTTTACATCATCTGCCCGGAAAGCTTTTTCCAGCTCCCGACGGCATACGTCCGGGTCTTTTGAGATTTGCTCTGCCGCCAGCTTCAGCACGCGAATATCTTCTCGTGGCGTGGTGAGGAGTTTCTTTTCATCCAAGCAATCAATGAGGGCTTCTGCCATGGTGTTGGAGGCTATGCTGCCCCAGGTTTTACCGGCATGATCCAGTCGCCCAAGCATGGTCTGCGTGGCTTCCCGTATTTCCGCTTCGCTGAATCCGTATTGTATCGCCTTGCGCAATTCACCCACTGCTGCCGTTAAGGCTTCCTCCCATTTTTCGGGTGTTACGACTGTATAGAGGGAGAACGGTTCCGAAGCGCGGAACAAGGTGCCTTTGTCGATGGATGCTCCTTGGAAGGGAGCATCAGCGCGGCGCACGATTCGCTCCATGCGGCGGTCAAACATCGCAATGGCCAGTTGCATGGGCAGGTCTTTGATGCGCTGTTCGACCGTGTCTGCGCGGTTTTCCCAAGGGTGCGTCACCGCCATCAGTATGTTGGTATCTGCCTGCTCGCTATTACTCAGCAAAGTTTCTTTGGTGGGCGTGCTCGTCAGTTCCCCTATGGATGGGCGCGGCAGAGCTTCCCGTTTCTCCATGCTTCCAAAATACTTACGAGCCCATTCTTCTGCCTGTTGGGGGGTGATATCGCCGGTGATAATGAGAGTCATCCTCTCCGGTACATAATGGCTCTTGTAGTAATCCCGCACGGCTTGGTAGGAAATGTTGCGGATGACTTCTTCCTGACCAATGGGCATGTAATCTGCCACTCGTGTTCCTTCCGTTAAGTGGCGCAGCTGTCCCACCATGGCGCGGTATTGCTCAGAATCGCGGGCTTTCAATTCGCTGATGACAATCCCGCGTTCCTTATCAATTGCCTCGTCTTCCAGCGTTGCGCCGTCTGCAAAATCGCGCATGATGGTGAAAGCAAAATCCACCGTTTCTTCATTCAGATTGGGCAAATCAAGCTTATACACCGTGTGGAGCAGGGAGGTGTAGGCGTTGGCATCGCCACCAAATCCCAAACCAAGCTTCTGCATCTTGGGTATCAGCTCCCCGCGCTTATAATGGCGGCTGCCATTGAATACCAAATGCTCCAAAAAGTGTGCCACTCCGCTTGTCTCTGCGGATTCATCCAATGAGCCCGTCTCCACAAACAAGCGGATACTGGCGCGCCCTGCCGGCTCGGTGGTGGGGCGTATCATGTAGGATAACCCATTCTCTAGCTTGCCTATGTGCAATTGGGGATCCTGCTGCAGCGGTGCTATTTGTTGAGCCTCTGCGCCGACGACTGCTTCTTGTTGGGGGGCAGGTGCGGGAGATTGTGCGTAGGTCAGCATAGCGCTGCCGGCCAGTAGAATAAGGGCTGTAGGGATGCTGTGATTCATGACTGTGGATAATCTACACTAATTTTGTGCGTAAATCCAGCTTTTACATTGTACTCTCTCGGAAATGACGAAAAAACAAGAAACCCGCGCAGTTTTTCGCTGCGCGGGTGTACGGGGTGAAATGAATGTTCCCTCAATCAGGCAAGAGTGGCTCGGTGAGCCTTGTGGATGAGCTCCGCCTCCCGCTTGACTCGCACCTGCAAATCTGCCAATGCGTTCATGTAGTATATGTATGCATCGTATGGGGAGGGGTAGGGAGTAAAGCCATTGCTCTTTTCCATGTAGTGGAAGTGGTCTGCACTTTGCAACTTACGCCATACGTGAATCATATCACGGTCTTCGCTGGCTTTGACAGAGGCCTCCAAATCGTATATTTTCTTGAGAGCTTCCTGCTGCATGACGTTGCCGTTCCACTGCGTGGTCGTGCCGTAGGTGGAGCAGCTGGCCGGGCTCGGGCAATCCAGCGTGCCGACAGAATCGAACGCTTCCACCGCCTCGCCGGGTGTCATGAAGACATTGCCGTTGAACAAGGTTGCCATAATCATGGAACGCCAGAACTCGAACACGCCGGAGGAATCCGGTTGGCGCTCGCCCAAAGTTTCGTAGTCCATCGAGATGTTGACGACTTGCCCCTCCTGCTGGGTCAGCCAGTCGGCAAAGGTGTAGGGAGAGAGGGGGTATTCACTCCAACTGGGGTCTACACGGCGGTTGGCCAAATCGTTGGAAAGGTGGCGATTGCGGATAATCGTCTTGGTCTTGGCGATGAGCGGAGCGCATTGCAAGTCATTCGTATGGCGGTTGGACATGAGACGGCTGCTGCCATCTGCCATGATACCGGAGAATCCCAGGTCGTATGCCTGTGCAGCAATGGCGTTGGAGTACAGCATGCCCGTGTTCCAGAGCACTTTAGGTCTCTGCCCGAAAAGCTCTTCTATCAAGTCCACATGCTCGTTGACTTGCTCGGCAAATTCTCCGGTGGAGTACAGAGATGCCAAGGAAGCATAGTATGGCATGGCCAAGAATTCCACACACCCGGTATCTGCCAGCTCGCGGAATGATTCTATCAAATCCGGGCGGTGGTAGCGAGCCTGTTCCAAGATGACGCCGGAAAGCGCCAGCGCGAACTTGAATTTACCGTCAGAAAGCTCAATGAGCTGCTTCATCAGGCGGTTTGCCGGCAGATAGCAGCGCTCTGCTACCTCGCTGAGCACGCGCCCGTTGAGTTCATCGTCCTCATAGAACGCATGCTCCCCAATCTTGAAGAAATCGTAGGGTATCAGTCGGTTAGGCTGGTGTGCGTAAAATGTGAGTGAGATATTCATCTTGTGAGTCGTTGGGGGGGCTAGGTGTTACCAACCAAGTACATGGTGGTACACACGAATCATTTTGTCGGCTGCGGTATCCCAGTTGGAGTTCTTGATGTCCTGTGCACTCTGTTCCACTACTTTCTTGTACAGCTCATCATCGGTAATCAGGCTTACAATTTGGCTGGCCATCATGTTCACATCCCAGAAATCAGCTTTCAGCGCTCCCTTCATCACCTCGGCCACGCCACTTTGCTTGGATATAACGGCCGGAATGTTGAACTGAGCTGCCTCCAGCGCAGAGAGCCCAAACGGCTCAGATACGGAGGGCATGCAGTACACATCTGTCATGGAAAGCAGTTCATTGACCTTCTGCTTGTTGAGGAACCCGGTGAAGTGGAACTTGTCGCCCACGCCATGGAAGGCTCCTGTCTCGATGAGCTGGCGCAGCTTTTCACCCGTGCCGGCCATCACAAAGCGCACATTGTCGGTCTGCTCCAGTACCTTTGCCGCAATTTGCAGGAAGAATTCCGGCCCTTTTTGTGCCGTCAGTCGACCCAGGAACAACACGAGCTTCTCCGGGAACTTCTTCTTGCTGTGGAATACTTCCACCGGGTCTGCACCGTTGTGTACCGGGAAAATCTTGGCCGGGTCAATTCCATAGTGGCCGGCTGCTACCGTGCCTGTATACTTGGATACGGGAATGACGGCATCTGCATGCTCCATGCCGTACTTTTCAATGTCGTATATCCAGCCGCGTGCATCAGCTCCCGCGCGGTCAAACTGAGAGGCATGCAGATGCACCACCAAGGGCTTACCGGTGGCTTTCTTTACCTCCACGCCGGCCAGATACGTCATCCAGTCGTGGGCATGTACCACATCAAAGTCATACCTCCGGGCCATAACCGCGCATATCTTGGAAAATTCAATTACCTTGCGGGCCAAATCCCCTGCATACAAGTCTTCTTTGCCTGCGAACAAATCCAAATCTGCCTTGTGTACCTTGGAGAACAGCAACTTGCCCTCCTTGGTGAAGGTGATGTTGCCGGGGGTGCCTTCTTCACAGGCGTAGGGATCCAAGTCCACCGGGGCTTTTCCCACTACGGAGAAACTCTCGTATGTGTATCCCTCTTCCAGTGTCTCCACTTCTTGGTATTCCAAGTTGTTGATACCTGTCAGCGAAAATCCGTCGTATTCCAATCCTCGCTTGGCTTTTGGCACGATGACTGACAAATCCACCTTCTTGGAAAGTGCTTTGGAAATACCCATGCACGCTACCCCTAAACCACCGTTTATCAACGGCGGAAATTCCCAACCTAATTTCAGTACCTTGATTTTCCTCATGCTCGTTTCGTGTTTAAAGTTTTCCTCGTGCGCCTTTGTCGCAGTGTCGGCTCCATTAAACTCTTTTCAAAGCCACTTGTCCAGCCTAAAGTCTGAACAAAATTTAAAATTTTGCCCCCTTAATGGATGATTAAGAATGTTATATAACGAAAACTAACAGCTTGTGTCATATCCGAGCAAAATTCTGGGAAATAGAGGCTTGCCTCAATTTTCCATATTAGCTTTGCGAATATCTTGGAGCGCTTCAATGAAGTCATCCAAAATTTCCGCCGGCACCATAATGCGGTCGCGGTTGGAGCTTACTTTTTCCGTGATTCTAACCACGCGTCCTCGAGCATTGCTTTTCAGATCAATGAAAAAAGTCTTCCGATCAGCAATGATTTTTTCCGTGCAAATAATATCGTCGTCCACTTTTAATCACAAGGCCGGGTTTTCTTGCAGCCTTGCCTCACACTATACCACAAGCGTGCCTTGAGTCAACCTCCAAAAATAATTATATGAAGAAAAGCTCATGTGCCTCCCTTGATTTTGTAAGGCAATAGAAACACCCACAACATTTTTGAAGAAGCTCTTTCATCTCGATAAATGGCCATTTATCGGGTTCTTTGCTCATGCTTTGGGATACATGTGAAAAATTATACCCCCACGCTGCGCTTGGAGCAATTTCTTCTTTCCCGGATTTCGCGAAAAGTCCTTAGCCGCCGCTACTGCAAGCCCCTTTCCTCATTGTGCATTTCCCTATATCTCATCGGTCCTGCTGTGTATTGAAGCTCGAAACGTTCTATCTTATCGCGGTCGAAAGGTGCGGCATCGGGGAAGGGGGAATAGGCAAGGAGCGTCAGGGGTATATCCGGGTACTCCGGCTGGTAAGCCATTTGCACGTGCGCGCAAGGCAATTCGCTAAAACCGAGGGATTGGTAAAAGGCCAAGCGGCGTGCCGACCTTTCATCACACACAGGCTCTATTTCCAGGATGATGTCATCCTGGTCCGCTTTTTGAAGCAATTTCATAGCCTCATGCCCACAGCCCATCCCCCTTTTTTCTGCCGTGATGGCAAAGTGCTCTATAAACTTTAGCTTTTCCCATTGCCACCATGTGAGAAGGCCCACAAAAGTGTTGTCCTCTTGCAACTTGCAAACATGAAAGTTGGCATCCTTCATTGCTTGCTCGTGGGTGGAATGCTTGCGCCTCTCTTCCGGGGGAAATGCGCTGCAATACAGCGCCCACCATTCCGGTGAGATGTCTTTTATGGGGACAAGTTGCATCACCTTTACTTTCTTGGGCCAAATTAAAGTGTGCGTCTGCGGCGCCGTAATGCCAATACAGACACACCTAAAATCCCCAGCAGACTACCGGCCGGCTCCGGGATGTTGTAGCTCAATCCTTGCAGATAGACCCCGCTGCCATCGTAGACCAAGCGCGTGTTTTGCGTGATGAAGTCGGAGCTGAAAAAGGCTGCCGCATCCCAATCGCCGGCATAAACCTGATTGTCTCCCAAGTATAAGCGTCCTACATTTTCAAAGAGGGTAAAATCAAATGACTCACCTTCGCTCAATACCGGATAGGTGAGCAGGGGATGAAGCGTGAGCGGCGTTGCCTCATTGCTCAAATAGAGCGTGTTCTGGTTCATATTGACCGTGCTTTCCAGCGTGAGTCCCGTGGCCTCGCGCAAATCAAGCGCATCTCCTATGCTTGGCCCATCTACTGTGGCACTGCGCGCGCCGTATGTGGCGGTTGCGGAATCAAGAAGCACTTGTCGCGCGCAGAATTCTCCCGTGACAACGGTTGTATACGCTGTATCTAGTGAACTTGCACCGAAAAAAATCAAATCCTGCACGGTCAGGGCATAGGCGGAGTATGCCTGTGTCAAATGAAGCGCGGTCCCGGCAGAATCTTGCTCACCGCCGATAATGAGAGAAGCACCGCTGATGGCATCTACCATGCCGGAAGCTTGGAGGATATCGCTTACAGTATAAGTGATACTGCTTTCTGCGCTGTTGCGGAATTGTACGGTAGCCCCTTTTTCTGTAGAGAGGGTGTTAGTCAGAGCCGTATCAGCAGATAGAGCATAGGTAAAAGTCGCCTCCTCTGCCACACTGATGCTCCTGCTGCCTAGCATCACTTCGCTGCTCAAGCTGCTATTCTTTTCCACAGTCACGGCACCCTCACCGGCAATGGCTGCGTTGTTGCCTGCTTGCAGGTGAATATGAGCCCCCTCGCCAACGGAAATTTGCCCCGGGGTCACCGTCCCCTCAATGGTGATGCTCTGCTCCTCCTCCGCACCTTGCATAGCGTGGCTGTCAAATCGCACATCTTGGTTCGCAGTAGCATGGCGGTGGTAGTATCCTTGGTGCTCCTGCGTTACGTTTTCGCCATCAATCAATACATCCCAGCCGGTAGACTCATCCGGCAGGGCCGTCGTGGTAGCATTTTGGGCTTTCCAAGTATCGCTCAGTCCGTTCCAATACAAGGTTTCGTTGGCACTATCGTTGTATTCTGCCAGCATGTGCTTGAGCACCTCCGGCGTGTTGATTTGCGTGACTGCACCGATATAATAATCATTCTCCGTATTGAGCTTCCATTGCCGGGTACACTCCGCATCGCTGTACATTTTCAGCTTGCCGTCCTCTTCTTGTACATAGACTTGCGTGAGCGATGGTGCTTTGTTGTTATCCGAGATACTTTGGGTGAATGTTACATCATCCGAATCCGCGTAGAGAATGGACTTGATGCTACCATCCTCATGCAATGTAAAGCCATAGCAGGTTAGGGTGTGGTTGGCCGTGGTAGCAATGCCTGCTTGGTTCGTGGTATCGTATGCTATGTTGATGTGCGCAATCAAGCCCGCCTCGCTTTGCACATAGCTGCCATCTGCCTGCTTGCTGATACCCATGGCCGGGAGCAATGCTTCAGCCAGCTCCGCGGTATCGTTCACCGCAGTAATCGTGGCGGTCTTTGGCTGCGTGTTTGTGTTGTAGTCATACCCGCCAAAATATTCCTTAAAATATCCCGCATCCGCCCACGTAAAATACCAATTCGTCCCGTTCTCGATAGTGCCACCACTATTGCGCCATCCATCGTAAAATGCCTGATATACATTGAGCCTCATGGGGTCTGCCACCGTTGTGCTGGAAAATGCCCCGCTGATGGTGCGTGTATAATCCGTGCCATAGGGCAGGGGGGCATCCCCCTTATAAAATATCCCGTAGTATGACTGCCAGTACTGTATCATGTTGGCACTCGTGTGCGCCCAGCACATAGCGCTGTCCCCTGCGTAGTTTCCTGTGCTAACCCACCCCTTCGTGCTGTCGTAAAAACGTGTGGAGGCGGTGGCAGAAAAACTGAACTCCCCTTCATAATAATATCCGCCCACCCCTTCAGCCACATAACCGGCCTGCCCATTCACCGCATCTCCTACGGCTCCTTGGGCTATTCCCCCACACAACCCCAGGATGACTATGCCTTGTTTATACCATTTCATGCCGATTTGCACTCTATCAAAACCTAACAAATCTCACCCTCTCTTGTCAAGCCAATTTTTCCCTGTACTAATTCGCTGTTAATCTCATTCGTTTACCTTTCTTGCTCGCACATCCACAAAGTTTGCCCCGTAGATGATAGAAAGCAAACGGAGCGGTATGCCTCGGAGCGTGAAGTAGCATATAATATGCCAACTGTATGAAAAAAGCCCCGGCTAGGGGCGGAAGAGCATTAGCGTGGTGGTGCCGCGAGCGCCCCCCCTCGCAAAGAGGGGAACATAGAGGGGAATTCGTTCCTCGGGCTTTTGGGGTAAATTCATTCGGCTCGCCCTGCATGCAGAGCGAGCCGAACTTTCAATTTGCAATGTTGTGCAACTTGCTATGTGCCATCATCTTACTTGCGGCGACGGCGGACTGCCAAGGCAGCCAGAGCCAGCAAGCTGAGCGTCGTGGTCGTCGGTTCGGGGATGTAGGCTGTGGTGTAGTTGCCTACCACCGTGCCGTCACCCATCAACACCTGAGCACCGGTGGTGCCTTCGCCGTTGATGGTCACAATCGGAGCGGTACCATCATTGTTAGCACCGTCGAAGTCGAAGACCTGACCATTGGCATCAGTAAAGCTTACGCCAATCAGGGCATCCAGGTCGTACTCGCCTACGATTTCATTCCATACGGCATCGGTCATGCTGGCAGCAAGCTTATCGCCGAAGACGACAGCGGAAACATCATTCACATCGGTCGTGAGCGTCAGCACACCATCAGCGTAGCTCGTAGCACCGGCCACGTTGAGGCTGGTCAGGGTACCCGGGTCGGTAACCTTCGTCAGGGTCAGCACCAAGTAGTTGTTGGTAGCTGCGCCATCCAGCAGCATCACGGTACTGGTGGTCGGATCGGCTGCCATTGCAGCCAATGTAGCGGTGTAGTCATCATCTACGTTGAGCCCGGTGAAGCGGATGCTTGCATCCGGGTCATCCGGGTTGATACCACCTGCTGCTGTACCCAGTGTGTACACGTAGGTATCTTGGGCCGTGGTGGTATCCACCGTGAAGCCGCTCAGGTCGACCGTAGCGCCAGTGAGCACGAGGGCACCATCCAGGCTGATAGCATTGCTGCTGTTGATGGTGAGCGTGTTGGTCACGGTTACATCGGCAGCACCGGTCACGGTGTTACCGGCGGCGATGCTCATAGCACCTACCTCGATGGCGTTGGCGCCTGTGCCGGCAAGCACCACGTTACCACCGTTGGCAGAGAGCTTGTTCACCGTCAACTTGCTGTCTCCGAGCTTGCTCAGCTTCATCGTGCCACCGGTAGCGGTCACATCACCGGTCATGGTCACAGCTTCGCTGTTGTCCACATTCACTACCATGGTGCCGGCTGCAGCCGTCACCTTGTTGGCAATGTTGGTGGCCTTTTCGTTGAAGGTATAGGAGTATGAGTCGTTGGCAGCATCGCTTTGCTTCAGTTCACCGGTCCACTTGCTCATGTTGCCGGAGAAAATGAAGTCCAAACCATCATTCAAACCAGCCTTGTTCATGTTGAACGTACCATCACCCTTGAATGCACCTGTGAAGGTGTATGTTCGCCCACCGAAGCCGTTTTCAATGGAGAAACCATCGCCCTTAAGCTCAATGTCGGCTACATAGGTAGCGCTAGCCTCACCGAGATAACTACCGGTAGCTGTGCCGTTGAACTGAATGGTGGAGCCGGCCACGCCGTAGTCATTCAGGTTGAAGTTATAATCCTTGAAAGAGGAACCTTCTTCAAACACCACGGTGCCTTCCCAACCTTCACCAATGGCTACGTTGCGCTTGGTTTCATTGTTGGCAGAATTATTTTCTCCATTCATGCTGGCTACCCCCATGCTGTACTTGGCGGTGCTGCCACCGGCAATGGTGGCGGTGCCGCCATCGCTGCTCACGGAGGAGTTGTTCAGCGTGGTATCAGCTGCAATGTTGATGGTGCTGTCCTGTGCGGCCACAATGCCCTTGGTGGCAGCGCTGTTCAGAGCAGTATTCAGGTTGAGTGTGCCGCCATTCAGGATGATACCGGTCGTGGCATCGGAGGCCACAACGCTTTCTGCGGCGTAGTCCACCGTGGTGTTCACGTAGTAATCCTTGGTGGGGGTGATAGCCACCTGGGTGGTAAGCGTCAGCTTGTTGTCTGCAATGCTCAGGGAATCCGTGCTCACTGTTTCGCCGTTGTAGGTCACGGAGGTGATGCCATCTTTATTGATGGTGCCGCCGCTTACCACGGAGAAACTGGTGCTGCCGGCAGATACCAAGTAACCGTCCGTAGCATCAGCATCGGCCACGGCATCACCCGTGGTGTCATACTGTGCACCGGATACAGTGAAGTC
>JAFQGD010000063.1 GCA_017398355.1 Akkermansia sp.
ACGCAGGGGGCGGCTCCACTTGGAGGCATCGATGAGCTGCACCTTGCCGCGCATAGCTTCTTTCTTACGGTTAGTCAGCAGCCAGATGTAGGTGGCAATACCCGTATTGTAGAAAATCTTTTCCGGCAGCTGAATGATGGCCTCCACGAGGTCATTCTCCAGCAGGTAGCGGCGGGCATTGCTTTCGCCCTGTCCGGCATTTCCGGTGAAGAGGCTGGAGCCGTTGTGCACGGTGGCAATACGGGAGCCGAGTTCATCGGTCTTCATCTTGTTCACCATATTGAGCAGGAAGAGCATCTGCCCATCCCCAGTATCTGGCAACATGGCATATTCCGGGTCATCGGCATAGCCGGGTTTCACAAAGCGGTCATCGGTGATTTCCTTTTTGTTGGCTGTACCATTCGCAGTCATGTTCTTCACCTCTGTACCCCAGCTCTTACCATAGGGCGGGTTACTCATCATGAAGTTGAATGATTTGCCGTAGCAGGAATCCGCCGACAGCGTGGAGGCACAGGAAATGTGGAACTCATTGTCCGCACGGCCTTTGATAAGTGCGTCTGCCTTAGCGATGGCGTATGTCTCCGGGTTGATTTCCTGCCCGAAGAGCTGGAGATTGATACGCAGATTTCTCTCCTTAGCCAACAGCTTGAGACGATCTTCACCCACAGTCAGCATGCCACCGGTACCGCAAGCGCCGTCGTAGAGCGAATAAGTGCCATGTTTGAGCTCCTCTGCAATAGGCTCGAAAATAATATCGGCCATGAGGGTGACAATATCGCGGGGCGTGAAGTGCTCACCCGCCTCCTCATTGTTTTCTTCATTGAAGCGGCGCAGCAGCTCTTCGAACACCGTACCCATGGCGTGATTATCCAGCCCGGGAATCTCATTACCCTTACCGTCTTTCTTGGGGTACGGACTGAGATTCAGCGTAGGGGAAAGGTACTTGCCGAGCAGCGCGGTCAGGATTTCTGCGCGGGGCGTTCCGTTGTCGTCATTCACGCCGCGCACATCCATCAGCTTGGGGAAGATCACGTTGTAGAAATCAAAGCGGGTCAGAATCTCCTGCACATCGGCAGAGAAACCTCGCAGATACTCCATGAAATTGGCCTCCAGCTGCTCCAGCGTAGAAGCGCGGGTCAAATCCGCCATGGTATAGGGGGACGTGTTATAATAACCGCACCCGGACACGCTGCAAAGCAGCTTTTTCAGAGCATCCCCAGTAAGCTTTTTCCCAGCTTCACTCTGAGCCATAGCCATCACGGCGGCCTTGGACGGTTCCAGCACGGCATCCAAACGGCGCAGTACCGTCATGGGCAAAATCACATCGCGGTATTTACCGCGCACAAAACGGTCACGAAGCACATCATTGGCAATACCCCAGATGTACGAAACAATAGCGTTGTGATCAAAGTCTGACATATTAAAACGTATGGTTATTTTATCTAAAAATTGATGAGATTAAAAGTGTTAATTAGAAAACTTGACAGATATTTCCGCCTCCAGCTTGGCGATTTGACGTTCCATATCAAATCTCTCAGCGGTTAGCTTCTCGATTTCCCTCACCAGAAGGTCTTTCCTTTGGGTGAGTTCCTGAAGCTTACCCCGGAGCAAATCCACCTCACTACGTTCAGTTCTCGGCAGCACCTTTGGTATATCAGCGCGGCGAATGCGAGTAGCTGTAGCATAGGGCCGGTCTATTGCCTGTTTCAACAACGAAATGAGAAAACCCAGTTCTACCTTTGCAGCCGTGGGAGACTCCTCCAAATCTTGGAGTCTATCGACCCATTTCTCTGCTTGCGGGGCAAAGAAGTTGCACTTAGACAAAGCCAGTACTAGGAGGTCGTAAAAACGCGGATTCTCCATCAAATACGAGGGCGAAAGGAATTGCTTGTATTCCAAAATCCACCAATTGATGATAGTACTCTGAATCCTATCGGCCTGTTTCAGGAGTTGCTCGAGAGTATCGGCCTGTTTTTCACAAAGACAGGTGATTACTCCATTTTTCAGAGCATCCTTATCAGAGGCTAAAGAAAGCGCAGCTTGAACATCTCCGTCTTTGACAGCCTGTTCTATCAACTGTTTGTTTTTTGCAGTCGTTAATGACGGGGGAGAGCTGGCAAATAGAGCCGACTGAGTTTTGTCTCGATTACTGAGGAAACCGTGCTTGTTGACCGAATAGATTTCCACCAATACTCCAGTCCCTGCTAACTGCTGCTGAATTTTTTCTGCTCGTGCGACGCGGTCAGTTATTAACGATATTCTGGAATCTGCCGGTAATGAGGCAGTCTCTGCAAGCAGGGTTTCAATGATAGCCTCAGTCTTACCGAGATCTTCCCGCAACCATGAAAAGCGTACCGTGGGCGGCTCTTCCTGAGCACGGGCAATAAGCATCTCAGAGAGAGCCAGCGGTTCGTTTTTATTAGCCAACACTACAAGGGGCTTGCCAGCTTGTACTAATCCAGGTTTGATGTTTTTCAACATCTCTTCAGCCTGCGAGTGACGTAAAGCGCTGTCATCGATATACGCAGGTTGAAGCTGTACTAGAGCAGTCAGTTTCTTTCGCGAGATCCTGGCCAGTAGGTTATCTTCGCTTTCTGCCGCATCGAATGGATCATACAAATACCCTTCATCATTTATCGACAGGGTAATAAGTCCGTCAGAATTAGGCGCACCTTTAACTCCGACCTTGCAGAGATCTCTCAAGGTTTGCAAAAAAGCAGTATCCTGAGAGATCACAATTTGAGAACACTCACGGTGCTTACGGTACACGGCAAGTTGAATAGCCCTATGTTCAGAGATGTTATCCCAGGGTTCTTCATATTGTCGTTCGAGGTGCCCAGTTTCGCCCCAAACTGAATCCGGGCTACGCATGATATGAAGACTTCTGAGTGATACAGACTTGTAGGTGCTGCGACACAAACTCAGGTACAAATCAAACAGGCGATTCCGAACCATGCTGTCAATGACGGGGATACTGTCTGTCCCGGGGATAAAGTCTACCTCATTGTGCAGATTCTCAGGAGTATCACACTTGAAGCGTTGACACAGTTTTTCCAACCCAGGGGAAACCATAATGACCGGGGTGCTTTTCAAGATTGCCGAACTGATAGCTGCATCACGAAGAAAGCCACCGGCTCCGCAGGAAGCGGAGTCGGATGCGAAGTACACATACTCAGCATGCGCGAGAATGGAACGATAATGGGAAATCAGGATATTAGATTTCTTCAGATAATCACGAAAGTTATTCATCGTAGGAAAGATTGGTTAAAAGTTAAGCAGAAAGTGAAGAGTTGGCGATATAGGTACAGGGTTCACTCTGATAGCCATGCACAAGTCGAGTGCTTAAAAGATAGCCTTCGCGAGTAATCACAGTCCCCCAAATCGTCTTGACGTTGTGACAAATAGGTAAACGACGGTAGATTTCTTCGTAGGTTTGAGGGTTGTGACAAATCAGCAATTGGTGGAGACATTCGCCTACATAAGGTTCGGTACTCATCGCCGCCAAAAGGGCATCGACCTCAGAGCTGAATGTCCCCGAGATTTCAATAATTTCAAACAGATGAATCCACATGGCCATCTTACTGCGCAGTTCCTCCGTCAATGAAAGGGACAATACATGTATTTTGACAGGGATACCCTTAAGGTACATCTGGTGCAAACGCATCAAGAATGTATTGTGACCGCTGGCGTCAAATGCGTCGCGAAGAGCATCCCCGCTCATGTAGCAAGAACCATTGGCGATGGCATCGTTATAGTACTTGTCCGGATCTTTGCCCTTGAATGCAGCCTCTGTCAGCAGGGCGGTAGCAGGTGCAAACTGATATGGTACGTATGCTGATGCGACTCGCTTACTTCCAAAAGAAACGGCAGGATTGGCACGCAGATAATCGGAAGGCAAGTTGATCTCGGGAGCCAGGTTCATACCGCCGATATTGAACAAGGATAGATAACCAAACTGATTCAATCGCAGCACAGTAGTTTCGACATTTGAACCTGGAGCCTTGATACCGCCGCAAAGGTTAAGTATGCTATTGGCCAGATCTCCATCATTGGTGAGAAGAATTTGGTTTCGTGTTGCGTGATTGCGAAGAAGTTCACGACACAATGCTTTGTCTCCATTGTGAAGCTCTACGTCCGAAGGTGCATAGCGGAACACTCGATGGCACTTCTTGAGGATATCAAGAGCTTGTGTCGCTCTCATTTGTTGCTGGTCGTCGCCAAAACGCTTGAGGGTTTCGAGCTCCTGTCTTACTTGGGTAAACAGGTGCAACGTAATACCAGCCTGCTTTAAATCTTGTTCAAACTCGGTAAAAAATTGGGGTGCTTTCTTGTTCATCAGGAAGCAAGCGTCAAGATAAATGGTGGCATCTTGAGCCAAAACGCGCATGGTGCGTTTGTGATAGAACTCGGGAGTTCTGTGAGCAGAAGCCTTATAAGAGGCTTTGGGGGAAGGTACAAAAAAATCCGTCTCAACAGACTTCTTGATTGTTGAACGGAAACGGCAGGAGTCAGCAGACTCCCCATTGAGCATGGTGATGTCGGACATGTTAGTTCTGATTTGTTTTGGTTTAGTGCTACGAGACGACCTCGTTGCGTGGCCTCATTCTACTTTTTTTCTTAACCGAGTCAAGCAAATTTTTTAAAATATTTTTCTTCGTCCTTGGCGGATTTATAAGGATAAGGGTTACAATACTCGTACCGTAACCTCCACAATATCCTCCACCGGGATGCGGGTGCCGGTGTTTGGGATAAGGAGTTTCTCGTGCGGTATAAGCTTCTTGATGTGGCCGGTGGGCTCTATGTAGGCGCTGCCGGTCTTGCGGGGGGCGGGTGTCCGGGACGCAATAGACGATGTGCAGTGCTAGACTGGGATCGGATGCTGCCAGCAGTAGGGGGGGCTGATATTTCCTGCTTTACGGATTCATCGAGGATAGGCCGCGCTACTGTGATGTGGGGGCTTGATGATATCTGCGTATTTGTCTTCTTCTTGCCAGTTATTCGAATTTTTTGAACAACTGCCGGGTTCATCAAAAGCCGGACAAACACGGGGATTGACTAATCGCTCCGAAAATGGTATTTCATTTCCAAGTTACGGGAACGCTCCTTCGGGCGTCGGTTTCGAGTTGTGACGTTCGTTGGACATCCTGTGTCGGCCTGTGCTGCCAGCTGTGTGACAGGTATGCTGAAGGGGGTCACGTTCTCGAGTATAGTGCCACATAACCTGTTGCATGGGAATTGTAATATATTGATGTTATTGTTCCTGTTGCCCAATCTTTATTTGAAGCAATACGCATGGAAAAGGAAGAGAAACGAGCATTGGTGTGGGAGAGGGTATGCTATGTGTTGCTCGTTGGGATAGGGCTTGTTTTGTTTGCCGCGTGGTTGGATGGCAGTTTTGAGGTAGTCAGTGGCCTGATGTTTGGCTTTTTTATCATGTGGCAGGTGGTGAGGGGGCTTGTCATCAAACGCTATTTTTGGCACATACCCGAGGAGAAGGTAAGTTTTTGGAGCTTGCTGCTCGCTTTTTTTACGGCGCTGTTGTGTTATTATTTGTGCCACAAGTAGGGGTGTTAGATTTGCATAAATTGGGGAGTATTCAGCAAAAATGATTGCAAGAGGGCGGATTAGTTGGTAGAATGCCTACCATAATCTGACATGTCTAAAAAGGAGCAGAAAACATGGCCTTTGATACGGCCTGTACTGAAGAAGTACATAGGGCCGGAGAAGGGGTTGGTGATGATGGGTATCTTGTCCGGCGTGGTGGCAGCGGCGGCGGCGGGGTTCGGTTTGCCGTTTATGTTGCAACATGTGTTTCCTGTGGTGTTTGGGGAGAGCCCGGCACCGGAATGGTTGCAGCAGTGGATGCGGGAGTATGTAGCGCCCGAGCATCTGGAAAATGCTGTGCTCTGGGGAGCCGCGATGCTTATTCCTTTTATCATGTTTGTGCGCGGTATGGCCACTTATTTTAATTCGTACTTGTTGACGTGGGCCGGGATGAACATCCTGACGCGCTTGCGCACAGAATTGTTTGCTCGTTTGCAGTGGCTCTCTTTCTCATTCCACGACAGGCGCACGCGCGGGGATTTGATGACTTCCGTCATTCAATTTACCCAGAATTTGCAGCAGCAAATGGTCTTTGTGCTCAATGATTTGGTGATTCAGCCGCTCACCTTGGTGGCCGCAGTGGCGTATTTGGTGTATGCCGCCATGACGAGTGATGAAAGCGCCATGTTGTTGGGCAATCTTATTATTTCTGCGGCCTGTGTTCCTTTGGTGCGTTTGGTAGGTAAACGCATGCTTAAGCAGATGCGCAAGGCCTTGTCCGGTATGAATGTCATCACCGCTACGGTGGAGGAGAGTTTTGCCGCGCAGCGAGAAGTGCGAGCCTTCAATCTGGAAAAACAGCGCGAGGAGATGCTGCAAAAGCATATACGCGGGTTCAACGGTGCTTTGATTCGCGTTGCGGCGTGGCAACAGGCTCTTTCGCCGGCGGTGGAGTGCGTGTGCGCAGTGGCATTGGCTTATTCGTTGTATCGCGGGTGTGGTAGTGGGCTGACCTTGGAGCAATTCACTGCCATTGCAACAGCTTTTTATTTCTGCTATGATCCGGTAAAGCGTTTGGGCTCGGTGGCAAACCAAGTGCAGATGATGGGGCTTGTCATTGAAAACCTGAATTCCATCCTGAACGCCAAGGATGAGACACCGGAGCCGGTAGAGCCGGTGGCGCTTCCTGCCAAAATTGATGGACGAGTGGATTTTGAGAATGTGACCTTCGGTTATTCTTCCGCAAAGACGGTTCTCAAGAATATCAACGTGAGTGTGCCTGCCGGGCAGATTGTGGCATTGGTGGGGCCGAGTGGTTCTGGCAAGACGACTTTCATCAACCTGATTTGCCGTTTTTACGATGCCCAGAAAGGCTCTGTCAAAATTGATGGGGTGGATGTGCGCAAGTTGGCGCGGGAAGACCGTACACGAGTCATTGGCTTGGTATCGCAGTTTTCTGCGCTTTTCCGCGATACGATACGCGAGAATATTCGCGTAGGGCGGGCCGGAGCCAGCAACGCAGAAGTAGAGGCGGCCGGGCGGCAGGCATGTGTGGATGAGTTTGTGCAATCCCATCCGGATGGGTATGAGCGAGTGCTGGCTGAGGGCGGTACGGGGATTTCCGGCGGCCAAAAGCAGCGTGTATCCATTGCTCGCGCCTTCCTGAAAAATGCTCCCATTTTGATATTGGATGAGGCGACATCTGCTCTGGATATGAAGAGTGAGGCTGTCATCCAAAAATCATTGGATAAGTTGGCAGAGGGGCACACCACCTTTATCATTGCGCACCGTTTTAGCACCATACGCATGGCGCAGCGTATTTTGGTGTTTGAAGAAGGCCGTATTGTGGCCGATGGCAGCCATGATGAGCTGTACAATAGCTGCGTCTTGTACAAGAGTCTGTATGATGAGCAAGTGAAACAGGCTCAGGAAGGAAAGGAAACCCCGACATGCTGAACCGCATATTTTACTTTGTCCGCAACTTTTTGTTCCCCCATCTCAGGTGGGTAATCGCCACGCTTATCACCGGTCTGATAGCCTCTGCGGCGAGCGGTATGGGGGTGCCTTTGTTGGTCAAGTATGTGTTTCCGGTTGTGTTCTTTCAGGGGGCGGGGGAGGAACCGGAGATTCTTCAGCTGGTGCCACAGCTTAGGGAATTGTCCCCCTCACACCTTTTGCTACTGGCCTGCGCGGCAATGCCTATCATCTTTGCGATTCGTGGCTTTGCTATGTGGGCCAATGCGGTGTTGGTGAACTATTTGGGTATACGCATTCTGGAGCGTCTGCGCATGCAGGTGTTCTGCAAAGTGCAGGCATTGCCCATGGCTTTTATCGAAGGCCGCCGCAAGGGTGATATCATCAGCCGCATTTTGGCAGATACAAGCAATGTGCAAAATATTCTGACGCATGTGTCGAATGATTTGGTCAAACAACCGGTCACGTGTGTGTGCGCCTTGTGCGCATTCATTTGGCTGCTTGTGAGCACCGGGCAGGGGTTGCTTTTCTTTGTCAATATGCTGTTTGTGGCGCTGGCTGCCTGGCCTATCATTGTCTTTGGCAAGCGCATTGCAGAAAAGGCTCGTCGCGCGCAGGAAGGCTTGGGTGAGCTCAACTCCATCGTGCAGCAAAACTTGGAAACGCAGCGTGAGGTGAGAGCTTATGCTATGGAGGAGCGCCAAATCGAGGACTTTACTGCCAGCTCCCGCAATTTCTGCCGCAATACTGTGAAACTGGTCAAATACCAGAAGGCTCTCGTGCCTGTCATGGAGGTGGTGACAGCTCTTGCGCTGACGTTCCTGCTCGTGCGTGGGCGCCTGTGTGGCATGACGCTGACGGATTTTGTTGCGGTGGCAGCAGCACTTTTCTTTACCTTTGATTCCATGAAGCGAGCCGGCACGGCGTTCAACCGATTGAGTGAGGCACAGGGCTCTCTTACTCGTTTGGAGGAAGTCTTGCTGGAACCGGATTCGATGCCGGACCCGGTGGAGCCGCTCCCCATGCCCAAGCGTGTGAAGGGGGATATTACATTTGAGAACGTGAGCTTTGCCTACGATACCGGGAAAGTGGTGTTGCGAGATATCAATGTACACATACCCGCCGGGCAGATTGTGGGTTTGGTGGGGCCCAGCGGGGCAGGGAAAACGACTTTTGCCAGCCTTATCCCACGCTTTTATGATGTGACGCAGGGTGCCATCAAGGTGGATGGTGTGGATATTCGCAGTGTGCGGAAGCATGACCTGCGCGAGCAGCTCTCGTTGGTAGGGCAACAGGCACTTCTCTTCTCCGGTACTATTCGCGAGAATATTGCACTGGGGCGCCCCGGCGCGACCCCGGAGGAATTGAAAAGCGCAGCGGATTCGGCAGCTGTTTCCTCTTTCTTGTCGACCCAGCCCAAGGGGATGCATACGAAGTTGGGGCAGGGGGGGAATGGCCTTTCCGGCGGGCAGCGCCAGCGCGTGGCTATTGCCCGCGCCTTTGTAAAGGATGCACCCATTCTCATTTTGGATGAGGCTACGGCTTCTTTGGATGCCGAGAGTGAACGCGATATTCAACAGGAGCTGGATGGTTTGGCCCAAGGCCGCACCACGCTCATCGTGGCACACCGCTTCAGCACCCTGCGCAATGCTCACCGTATACTTGTTTTCGACCAAGGGCGCATTGTGGGGGATGGCCCGCATGATGAATTGTACGCCTCTTGCCCGCTCTACAAAGAATTGTACGATCGCCAAGGTATATAGCACCGGCCTACGCTTAGCATACCTATGATACGGGGGCAGTGATAGGCGGGAGAAGCGTGCCGGGATGCCCCAGGTGGCACTTGCAGGTGGCTTACCACAAGGAACGAGCGTAGCGGTTGGTCGCTACGCTCGCTTGGTTTTGATTAGAGTGTTGAGCGTGGAGGTTTATTTGCTGATGATGTGGGCGTTGGGGGAGAGACCATACGTCTGCGGCTCGTACATGAGCTGAGCTTGGGCAGGGGGAGCCGTCGCGGTGCCAGCGCGTTTTACGCGGGCGTAGTAGCTCATGTTGAGGAGGTTTCTGCCTGCCCAGCGGGTGCAGAAGCCGCGCACACGGTCAGCGAGATATTCCTTGTGGTCGAAGTAATGACTCCAGGGCAGCCAATTTAACCCGGCCGCTTGGGAGGGGACATTGGGGTTGATGGCTTCCATGCACGAGGGAAGGTAATCTTCCAGTACAAAATATTGCAGCTCATCCGCCACTTTGGCACAGGTAAGGGTGACACGCACAACATCTCCCACCTGGAAATCGGTGGTGGGATTCCAGTTGCCGTTGGCATCCTTCTTTTCATACACGCGGGTGATTTGCAGCCCCTTTTCGGTGACACCGGGGTATTCGGTTTTTTCGGGCAGGGCGCGGAATTTAACGTTGAGGTAGGCTGTGCCTGCCGTAGTGGTGATAGTGGTGGGAAGCGCTGCCAGCGTGGGGACGGAAGGTGGTTGCAGGCGGGTGACACCATTGCCAAGAGTGATTTGCTGGCCATCTTGCAGTTGTACGGTGGCTTGGGCTGTTTGCTCCGGTTGGAGGCGCAGGTATTCGCTCAGGGCGATGAGCATCCAAGCGCTTTGCCAAGTGGTGTTGTGGCGGTAATCATGCCCGCGGCTGCGCATCCATTGCAGGAAGTCGGTGTGGCAATTCGCCGGGTTGGTTCGCAGGGCAGAGATGAAACGGATATCCTCTTTTACGGAGCGTGGTGCGCACCATATCCAACGCGCCTGAAGCTTGGCATCATGCCGGAGAATTTCTTCCAATGCTTGGGTGATTATAGTCTCATTGCCGCAGGCGCGGCCAATGGCATAGCGCGCAAAGGGCGCGAGCTGCTGCAGCTCTTCGCTTGGGCGAGAACTCAAGTACTCCCGCAGTTTTTTCATAGGCTCGGTGGGCAGGGCGTATCCTTGTTCCTCTGCAATGGTGAATACCATGGCGGCGTGCGCGCTGGCCCACAGGCAGGATTCCTTCGAGTCGTCCCAGTACCCCAGCCCGCCGTCTGAACGCTGGCGTTTGAAGAGTTTTTCCACGCTTTGGGTGATGATTAGGTTCACCTCTGCGCGGTCTTTCGCCTCCATCGTGGGGGAGAAGGGAGCCAAGCGGCTGTGGAAAATCCACGGCATGAGGCCGGAGGCCGTTTGCTCTGTGCAACCGTAGGGATAGCTGAGCACAAACTCCATGCAGGATGCGAGGTGGAGCAGGGGATTGGCCGAGAGCTCAATTTCCACGTGGTTGCGGGTGGCTTGTGCCAGCTCGGGAGCCGGCAGGGAGCTGAGTTGCAGCGTGGGTTGGCCGCTAGTTTGCACAAGGTGGTGCGTTTCCTTGAGTGTAGGAGCCGGGAAACGCACCGGGAATCTACCCTCTACGGCATCTCCCCCGGCGGGGGCAGTTGCCATCCAGCGCAGGGTGTTGTCTCCCTCTTGGGTGGCGGTGAAATCAAAGTAGAGCGTGCCGGTGGAGCCGGCTTTGAGCGCGATGCTTTGCGGTGCATTTGCTCCCTCCAACGAGACCTGCCAAGTGGCATCTTCCTTGGTGTTGTTGGTGATGGTGAGCGGAAGGTGCAAGCAATCGCCCAAGCTCATGAAGAAGGGGGTTCCCGGTGTAATCATGACGGGTTGGTTGGCCGTCATTTCCGCTTCTGCCGAGCCGAAACGGCTACCGCTCTTGTCTAGCGCTACGGCAAAGATGCGCCATGTGGTGAGTGTATCCGGCAGCTGCACTGTGGTGCTGAACTTGCCCTCTGCATCTGTACGCAAGGCTGCTTGCCACACGGCTACAGGAGCAAAATTGGTGCGGAGACGCGGTGTCTCAACAGTGCCGGTTTCTCCGCCCACGGTATCAATACTTTCCTTGGCTGCCACTACGGGTGCCGGGGCCGGGGCGTATTGCACGCCGTCTTCCTCGCAATCTTCATCGGCCAGAGCTCGAGCACGGAATTGATTTCTCGTGCCTCCTCCCATGTAGGTATTGCGAGCTTTGCGTACATGGCTGACCAAGGGAATATAGCGCCCGGGGCCGATGATATCGCCTTTCCACACGGGTGCCATCAGCGTCAGGCTGTCAGCGTAAATGGTATTGGCGCTGTCCCATTCCATGTTTTTCAGCCACATGGTGGAGATGCGTACATTGCCGAAACTTGCCTCTAAATCGGGGAGGGTATAGGGAGCCACGGAAAGCATGCCGGCATCCACCGCGTAGAGGGTGACAGCCGCATCGGATGGGGCACCACCCGGCAGAGTGACTTGCCCTGTGATGGTGAGCTCGCTACCGGGGCGCACGGGTTGTTCCGGTGTGGTGAGCTGCACGTGAAGTTGCATATCGGGGCGCGGTATATGGCATGTTTTGTCGGTGGTGCTCCAGTTGGTGAAGAGTTTGCTCTTCCCCTGCATAGTTTGCATGAATTGGACTCGCAGCTCACCGTCTTCGCCCTCCTGTAAGGGGATATAGAGCGTATCTTTCTGCCCGTTGACCTGCACGGTCTGCATGCGACTACCCTTGCGGGAGTGAACGAATATGAAAGCCTCCCCGGCGCGGCGTGCTTCCACTTGCAGTTGCAGTTTTCCCTGCTCGTGGGTGACCTGAAGGGTCGGTTCTTTTTCATCCGCCTCTTCATCGCGCCACCACGGATGCCAAATAAAGATAGCTTGGAGCTTGTGCCCGGCTGCATCTGTGCCGCTCACATGGATTTCGGCTTGGTCTTTGAATAAGTCCGGGGTATTGCGGATAGCATCCAAGGGCAGGAGATAGCCCTCTGTGCAGTTGGCGGGAACGGTGATTTCTTGCTCGAACATACATTTCTCGAGCCTTTGGGAGATGACAATACCACCCGGCAGGAGCTCCTGCTGCGTGATTTGCCCCATGATGCGGACGTGGAGCTTCTGTTCGCGGTCGAGAGGGATCTCTTTGCCGGAGTTCGCTTTGTACAGGTGCAGGCGCTTACCTTGCAAGTTCGGCATAAAGTCTGCGGAGAAGAAAGCGCATGCCACAGAAGCCAACTTTTTGTATTCCTGCCGATCGTTGGCCACGCTACCCGCAATGCTGATACCGGCGCGGCCTGCTGAGTGCGGGGAATAAGAGTCGCTGATGTAGCCCTGCAAAGTGAATTGGCCCTGCGCATCAGTTTTTGCGCTCGTTTTGATGCGGCTCGTGGGAGTGTCCTCCGGCTTGAGCGAAATCATATTGTGTGTGCAGCTTATGTTCAAATCGAGAGTGGCATTACTCAGCGGTGTGCCATTCAAATCTGTGGCCTGCACGGTGGCAGAGAAGGTGCGAGGTGCAATTTTTTGGTCGACCTGAATGGAAGACTGCGCTTCAAAGGCATCGCGGCGGAACACTTCGCAGGCGATGCTGATGCTTTCGGATGCGCTGCGCTTTCCGGGAATGCTTGCTGTTATGGTATAGTCGCCGGTGATATCATCTTCTCCTGTGGGAAGGGTGAAGGAATCTGCCCATGCACCAAAGGCATCCAATGAAAGGTCTCGTTGCAACAAAATCTCGCCATTGGGCTTGCGCACCCTGAGTTGAATGAGCCGCTCCTCTTGGGCGATGGAGCTATCACCCTCTGCCGAGGTGTGGCGCAGAATACCGCGCAGGTTCACGGTGTCGCCCGGGCGGTAGAGAGGGCGGTCGGCGATGATTTCTTGGCGCAGTTCAGCGGTGTTGGTGGAGTGATAGCCCGCTTCGTCTGTTGTGGTATAATCCTCCCCGACAACGGCGAACGCTATTTCTGTGGCTCTTCCTCCTTTCGGACGGTGGAATACACCCTCCGTCAAAGCATGTTTGGTGCCTTTCTTATCATAAACATCTGCTTCGCGCACGAGGGAACCATCGCTCAGGCGCGTGATAATCAGCTTGCCGTGCGAATTGCTGCAGAAAAGGTCTGTCACTTGCAGTAGGAGCTTGGAGGGCGTTTCAAAGATGTTGGGATTCACCCCCAGAGCTTCTGCTTGTTTACGCACCGCATCAGAGACTGTGGGTGTGCAGGAGATAATATAGAAGCCGGGCTTGGTGTTGCCCCCGGTGAGGGTATCCAGATTCACCGCGCTTTCTTGGGAGCAAAGGACAGCGGAGGGCTCCCCCGTTGCGAGCATTATGCGATGCGGCTCTAGTGGGGTGAGTTGATTGAGAAAAGTCTGCCATTTCGCTGCTTGGTATGAGTGGCGGATTTGCAAGGATGAAAGGCTCATGCGAATCGTTTTGAGCATGTGGTCTGATTCCGCAGGGAGAAGCTCATGGCGCTTTTCTTCAGCCGCGAGACGGTATTGAAGCCGCGCAATGGTGGTTTTTTCGGGGAAGTCCGGGTCGTTTTTGTCGGTGGTGACGATTTCGAGTGCCTTTGCTGCATCAATGTGCCAAGCTTTCAGTTCCACGCTTTTCGCATTGGTGGAAAGGAGGCGGAAGTGGTGGTCGCCATGTAGCGGGAGCTGCAAGATGCCTGTGCCCAGTTGCGGGTATGCGGGGTTGAAGCTCAGGCGGTGCAGGTGGTCGCAGGCGGTGCTCAGCCCATTGGCTGCAGCTGTGCCCTTCGGGACGATAAGCTCCAAATCTGCCGGTACCATGTCGCTGACGGAGAGCACGAGTGCATCTGTCGTGGGTGCTACCCGGTAACTGATTTGGCGGTTTTGCTCCCCATGGGTTTGGTTGATACGCGGCTCGTAGGTGCTGTTTTCTTCTGCCTCATCCACGAGGGAGAAGCGGGTTTCTTTGCCGTCAACGGTAAGTATTTTTGTTTTGCTATCTTCGCTTGGCGTGGCTATATGTTCACCACAGCGGATGCTCAGTTTGCTGAAAATGGCAGGCAAATCTGCCTGCCGAACAGGGGCGGAGAATTTAAGCTTGAGGCGCATCTCCGGCTTTTTCCCTTCATCATTTTCTTTGTCGGAGGGGCGGGATACGTATTGAATAAACCCTGTGCCCAGTTCTGCTTCCGGCCGGAATCGGAAGATTTCCTCGCGCTCATCACTTCCCGGCTCAAGGATGGTCACGCCGCTGTCGTCCTGTGGTTCCATGACCAGCTCCCACATGGCGGCGGGATCCAGCTCCTGCGGCGCCCGCACGATGACAAACCCCGGCACGACCGTGTCACCCGATACGGTTTTCCAATCTACACCGGCATCAGCAAGTGCTTGGAGCGCCATACTGCGCTCCGCCTCTAGTTGTGCCAGGGTGGCGGGCTCTGCCAAGCCCTGTACGGTGCGGGGACCATAGCTTCCATCATCCTTCACCTCACGGAATGAGAAAGTGATGGGGCTGGCCGGTGAAAACTCGATGCTCTCTTGGCTGTGTCGCTTGCGCGGGAATACGCAAAAAGTGGTGGTGGGCGTGCCCTCCAGACGGCTGGCGGATAATGGACTCATGGGACAGGAAAAAACGATGGTGTCGGGGGTGATGTTGTCTCCCCCCAGGTATTTATTTTGCCCGGGTTTGAATGAAAGTTGGAAAGCGGTGCGAACGGAAGTGCCACGGGCAAATGTGACGGAGAGTGTGTCTTGATCCGTCCAATAGTACTTCGGTTGGTGGTCTGCGTCCCCGGTGATGGTGACATTGCCGGGGTTTTGTTTGTACAGCTCGCTGGTGTGTACAATCGGCTCATTGAAACGGATGACGAGACCGTTATCCGTATAGCGTTTGCTGACCGCTTGGCAGAGCGCTGTGGCCGAGAGTAGAAGGGGGAGAAATAGGTGGGCTGCTTTCATGGTGATATTCTATACCATAATAGTTGGATTGTCACTCTAAAAAAATTGTTCAAAAGTTGCCTTAAATGAACAATTTATCTTGCTATTTTGTGACGCTGTGATACAATCCGCGCGCGGGGCGGTACAACCCCGGGTGCTACAACATGAACAAGTGCTTTCAGATTGCAGCAACTCTGGTTGCTTTTCTCTTCATCGCCGTAATGCCGACGGGTGCAGCAGGAGAGGCGGAAAATGCCGCTCAATCCGCGCAGCCCCCCTCCAAGGGTATCGCATGTTTTGAGGATTTGCGAGGACGTATCCTGGCGGTGCCTTCATCCACCGTGCAGGATATTTTTGTGGAGGAGCATTATCCTGACATCAAACTCGACCGCTTCGATACGGAAGCCGACATGATGCTTTCCTTGCAGCAAGAAAAGTGCGATGGCGCCATCATGGACGATGTGATTTGCTATGCCTTGGTCCGCAAAACCGAGGGTGTGACCATTCTGCCGGATAGCCCGGTGCCGCCCTGTCAGATGGGGGTGGTGTTCGGTAAACACAATGCCGCACTCTGCGAACAATTCAACGCCTTTATCCGCCACCTTAAATCGACGGGCGAGCTCCAGCAAATCATGGATCGCTGGATTAAGCATTTTGATACGGCGGAAATGCCGAAGCTGCAACTCCCCACACAAGGAACGCCCATTCGCGTGGCTATGGAGCCTTGCACAGAGCCTATTGTTTTCATTAAGAACGAGAAAATCGCCGGTTTTGATGCCGAGTTGATTCAGCGTTTTGCTGTATACGTCAACCGCCCCGTGGAGATTGTGGAGATGGAGTATGACTCCCTGATAGCCTCTACAACGACGGGCAAAGCAGACATGGCTGCATCCGGCATTCTCATTACAGAAGAACGCGCGGAGAGCGTCCTTTTTTCCGACCCGTATTATGACAGTCACTCCCGCGTGGCCGTGCTCACTAAAAATGCGCATCCTTCCATCGTCACCACAAAAGAAGATGAGCAAGCTTTGGGGATATGGGGTGGCATCAAACGCAGTTTTTACCGCAACATCATCGAAGAACGCCGCTACATGCTTCTGTGGGAAGGCTTGAAGGTGACGGTGTACATCTCTTTTTGCTCTGCTATACTTGGCACGGTGCTGGGAGCATGTATTTGCTACCTGCGCATGTGCCGTTTCAAGACATGCCGCACGATAGCTCGTGTGTATATCGACATAATGCGAGGTACACCGGTGTTGGTGCTGCTGATGATTATGTGCTATGTAGCCTTCACCAAGTTTGAGAACACACCTGTGGCTATCATCACGTTTGCCATGAACTTTGCAGCTTATGTGAGCGAAATGTTCCGTACCTCCATCAGCAGCATTGATAAAGGGCAGACAGAGGCCGGGATTGCCTTGGGGTTCTCCCCGGTGCGCACTTTCTGCTACATCGTATTGCCGCAGGCCGTGAACCGTGTGCTGCCTGTATACAAGGGTGAGCTTATATCGCTCATCAAGAATACATCCATTGTAGGGTATGTAGCTGTGGCAGATTTGACACGAGCTTCCTACATTATTCGCGGGCGCACGTTTGATCCCTTTTTCCCGCTCATCATGGTAGCTGCTATGTATTTCCTGATTGCTTGGGTATTTACCCTCGTGCTGGATCGCATTGGCCGTAAAGTTTGCTAATTTTGAACACCCCACCCACTACAACAGACGATGATTCAAATCAAACATTTGCAGAAAAGCTTTGCCAAGCTTGATGTGTTGCTGGATGTTAATCTGAATATTAAACGCGGTGAGGTCATCTCCATCATTGGTCCTTCCGGTACGGGTAAGAGTACGTTCCTTCGCTGTCTCAATTTGCTGGAGCAACCCACCGGTGGCAGCATTGTGATTGATGGAGAAGAAGTATTGAACGGGCATGTGAATGCTTCTAAACTCCGCCAAAAAATGGGCATGGTCTTCCAGTCATTCAACTTGTTCAACCATCTTTCTGTGTTGGACAATGTGTGCATTGGGCCTGTGAAGTTGCTGGGCAAGACCCGCGAGGAAGCTGAGGCCAAAGGCATGACACTGCTCAAGATGGTAGGCATGGCAGAAAAGGCCCATGCGATGCCGGCAGAGCTTTCCGGTGGGCAGAAGCAGCGCGCGGCTATTGCTCGCTGTCTTTCCATGGACCCGGAAATCATCTTATTTGATGAGCCAACCTCGGCACTGGACCCCACCATGGTGAGTGAGGTGCTTTCCGTTATTCGAGCGCTGGCCAGACAGGGAATGACCATGGCTATCGTGACGCATGAAATGTCGTTTGCCCGCGATGTAAGCTCCCGCGTGGTATATATGGACCAAGGGATGATTTATGAAGAGGGCACACCGGAGCAGATATTTGACCATCCTCGCCGCGAATTGACCCGCATATTTGTGAATCGAATCCGCGATTTCCACTACTGCTTCCACAGCGCGGATTATGACCGCTATGAGCTGAAAGCTGCTTGGCAAAATTATTGCAGCAAGTATTTTCTTTCCCGCAAAGCGGTATCGGAAACCCGCCGCATTGCGCTTTCCCTTTTCCGCATGATTCCGCTGGATAAAGGGGCTGTGGATATGTATTTTCGCTATTCGGAGAAGACCGGTGAACTGAGTTTGGAGGTGCTGTTGCCACCCGGCATGGCATCTGTATTTGGGGGGATGGAGCATGCTGTTCACATGCAGCAAATCCGCTCTCTCTGCCGCAGTATTGAAGAATCTGTGGAGGAAACGGAGGTGGGTGAACGCGTGCGTTGTCGCTTGGCTTTCCGTAATTTGAATCGTTAATTTAAGTGATTTATGTTGAAGAATTTGCAGTTGATTCTCTTGGCTGTCTTGGTGATGGTGGGAGTAGGGTGTAGCAGCTTGCCTGTTTCTGTGGGTGGCAGTAAAGAAGTAGTCGTGCTGGATATTGGCCATTTTATCGGGGGAGAAGGTGCATCCACCCCCGGATTGGTAAATGGCAAGCGCATCAGTGAATGCTCATTTTGGTACCAGTACAGCTATTATGTGAAGAAAGTGGTGGAAAGCGCCGGATATACATGCGTGGTGACCAACCGTGGTAATGCCCCTACCAAGGAGCCGCTTCTCTCGCACGCGCGCCGCGCAGGGGTGATTCACTTGAAGCACCCGGATAAAAATGCAGCCCGCTACCCCTCCAAATATCACCCGGATCGCGTGGCCAGCGGTATGGTTAGCGCAGATTATGCTATTTGGCGCAAGGCTTCCTGCATTGTTTTCCTGCATCACAACAGCTCCGGAGGGTGGACCAATGGTGCATCCCCCAGCATGATTATTTGCAACAAATTCAACGGCAAACCGCTGGCGGATACGCTTGCCCGTACATTGGAAAATGAAGTTTTGAATCATGGTATGCCCAATGGGGGGCGTGGTTGCAGCACGGTGGTGCGCTGTGTGGATGCTGACCGCGCGGCCGGTTGGCTCAATGCCTGTGATGATTCCGGAATCCCCGCAGCTGTGATAGAAGCTGCCTTCCTCAACAACCGAGGTCATGCGGCCTACTTGGCGGTAGATGCCAATGCCCGCAAATATGCTGAAAGCATTGGCCATGGTATTGTGCGCTATATGCGCAGCGGTGCCTTGCCCCAACCTCGCCATATACGCGAAGATGAGAACAAACCTGACCAAGGCTCCTTTGGCTATGCGGCAGAATCCCGCCGCCTCAATGTACCCGGGGCCAAGCGACTCGTTCATTAAGATTGGCTGAAAGAGATTCATTCTCATGCCCGCCATGCGCAGCCTAAGCGCATGGCGGGCTTCTTTCATGGCGTGGCGCTAGCTTGACATGGAGGATTGATTTTGATAGTGTAGGGATGTTATGTTTTCCTTGCTTTCAGATAAGCTCGATGATACCTTTCGCAAGCTGCGAGGGCTTTCTAAGATAACCGAATCTAATATCGCGGAAGCGATGCGAGATATTCGCATGGCTTTGCTGGATGCGGATGTGGAGTATAGCGTGGCGCGCGAGTTTATTGCGCACGTAAAGGAGAAGGCGATGGGGGTGGCCGTGCTCAAAACGGTGAAACCGGGTGAGCAAATTGTCAAGATTTTCCGCGATGAGTTGGCCGATTTGCTGGGCGGAGATGCGGCTGAGCTGAATCTGGAAGCCCCGGCCCGCATTTTGGTGGTGGGTTTAAATGGTGCCGGCAAGACAACGACCAGCGCTAAGTTGGCACGCAAGCTGAAGCAGGAGGGGCGTAAACCGCTTCTTGTGGCATGTGATTTGGTGCGTCCCGCTGCTATTGACCAGTTGGCCACATTGGCCGGACAGATTGAAGTGCCGGTGTACACACCCGCTGCAACGGAGAAAGATGTTATCCGCGTAGCGAAAGATGCACTGCGTTGGGCCGATGGGATGGAGCATGATGTCATCATCTTCGATACAGCCGGCCGCCAAGAAGTGGATGAACCGCTGGTGGAGGAACTGCGAAAATTGGCAAAATACCTCAATCCCAAGGAAGCATTGCTGGTGGCAGATGCCGCAACCGGCCAGCAGGCTGTGCGTGTGGCGCAGACTTTTGATGAGGCGGTGGGCCTCACCGGTATCATCCTTACCAAGCTGGATGGCGATGCCCGCGGTGGTGCGGCGCTTTCCATGCGTGCGGTTACGGGAAAACCCATTAAGTACATTGGCGAAGGCGAAAAGCTGGACATGTTCGGGGCCTTTGTGCCGCAGCGCATGGCCGACCGCATCCTTGGCATGGGGGATATTGTAGGCTTGGTGGAAAAAGCTGCTGAGAAGATTGACGAGAAATCTGCCATGAATTCAGTATCCCGCATGATGAGCGGTGAGTTTAATTTCAACGATTTCTTGGAGCAGATGCGCATGATGCAGAATCTGGGGCCCTTGGAAGGCCTGCTGGGGCTGCTGCCCGGTTTCAGCAAAATCAAGAAGCAACTGCCGGAAGGGGCATTAGATCCGAAAAAACTCAAGCACATGGAAGCCATTGTGCTTTCCATGACCCCGGCAGAACGCGCCAATTATAAATTGCTCATCCCCTCCCGCCGTCGCCGTATTGCCAAAGGTTCCGGCCGTTCGGAGATTGAGGTGAACCGCTTTATCAAGAACTTCAAAGACATGAAAGAGATGATGAGCGGCAAAGGTAAGATGGGCAACATGATGAAGGCCATGGGCAAGATGAAGATGCCGCCGGGTGGTGCGGCCGGTGCAGGCATGCCCGATTTATCCTCATTGATGGGGGGCGGCATGCCGGATATGAGCCGCATGCCCAAAATGCCAAGTGGTATGAATGCCTTCCGAGGTCTCTTTGGTGGAAGAAGATGATAGAAAAATACTACTTCTTTCGTAGAATTTAAGTAAGACTTCTTATTTATGAAACATCTGATGGCTATGCTGACCATGGGCGCCGCGTTTGCCTCAACTGCTCTGGCCGGGGGCGAAGCGATGCAAAACTTGCAGAAACCGGAATCCGGAAAATCTGCGGTATTCTCCTTTGGCGGGGTGAAAAACAGAGAGTTTTTGCTGGATGGGAAACCTTTCCAAATTCGTGCGGGGGAAATGCACCCGCAGCGTATTCCACGAGCCCACTGGCGGCACCGTATTCAGGCGGCAAAGGCCATGGGGCTCAACACGATTGCGTTCTATGTGTTTTGGAATGATATAGAGCAGGAAGACGGTAGCTATGACCTGACCGGCATGCGTGATATAGGTGCTTTCATCGATATGTGTGCAGAGGAGGGTATGTGGGTGCTTTTCCGCCCCGGTCCCTATGTGTGTGGCGAGTGGGATTTAGGCGGTTTGCCTGCGAGGTTGATGAAAGAGAAAGGTGCGAACCTGCGCACCATGAAGAACGCCCATTTCATGGAGGAACAGACCCGCTATTTGGAAAAAATGGCGGAGATTGTGCTTCCCCGCCTGTGTAAGAATGGTGGCCCGGTACTGATGGTGCAGCTGGAAAATGAGTATGGTAGCTACAATTCTCCCCATTCGCACGTGGAGTACATCCAATGGCTTAAAAAATTCTGGGAGGAGAAGGGGGCTGGGCCATTCTATTTGTCAGAAGGCGCCACACGTCGCCATTTGCGTTTTGCCGTGCCGGGGGTGGCATTGGGCTTGGACCCGGCGGAAAATGAGAAGGATTTCCGCATAGCCTGGAGCGTGAATCCGGAAGTGCCTGTATTTTCCAGCGAGACCTATCCCGGCTGGTTGCGCCACTGGGGAGAAGGTAACTGGAAGCCTTCCCGTGAGGTGTTGGATGTGGTGCGCTGGTATATGAAAGAGGGCAAATCATTCAACCTCTTTGTGCTGCATGGTGGTACGAACTTTGGCCTGACGGCCGGAGCCAACTGCAATGGCAATGAGAAGGCTGATGATATTGAGCCGGACCTGACCAGCTACGACTATGGTTCCCCCATCGGTGAGCAGGGGAACTTGACCACGGAGTACTACGAGTACCGCGATATTATCAAATCCGCCTTGCCGGCAGAAGCGCAGGTGCCGGAGCCTCCCGCCACCCCCGCCACGATGGAAATAGCCGCTTTTACCCCCGAAAAGGCGGAGGACTTTGGCCGCTATTTTGCCAAACCTACTTTCGCTTACGATGAGCCGCCCACCTTGGAAGCCTTGGGGCAGAACCAAGGCATGGCCATTTATTGCGCCAAACTCCCCATTGGCCCGGAAGCCACGTTGAATTGTCGTGTGCATGATATGGCTCAGGTCTATGTAGATGGTAAGTTTGTGGGCTCTATCAACCGCATGAATGGACAGAGCAGTATCCGCATTCCCGCCCGTGCGGAGGAGCAAAGCCTGCGTATTGTCGTCGATACATTCGGCCACATCAATTTCCACCACAAGATGGAAAAAGATAACAAGGGTATTGTGGATGCCGTGACTTTGGATGGTGCGCCTGTGACCGGTTGGAAAGTTTCCTTGCTGCCCCTCAAAAGGGTTCCACAGCCGTGCAGCCCAGGCCTTGCGTGTGTCAACATTGAGCAGTCTCAAAGCGGGGGCTTCAAGGCAGATGTGATGCTGGATAAAGTGGCCGATACTTTCCTTGATATGTCTGCCTGGGCCAAGGGCTATGTATGGGTGAATGGCCACTTGTTGGGGCGCTACTGGAGCATTGGTCCGCAGCAGCGCTTGTATTGCCCGGCAGAATGGCTTAAGGTAGGTAAGAATGAGGTGTTTGTGCTGGATACACACCGCACAGAGCCCGCTCCTATACGTGGATATAAGGAACGAAACACGGAGGTGCTCATCGATACGGAAAACGCCAACAATGTTTGGTAAGCCTTTTCCTGTTAATAAAGTATCAAAAATCCCCTTTCTGCCCGTGAGCGGAAAGGGGATTTTTTGTACGACCGACGCGATATGCGCACTGCGGTGAAAGTCCGCGCGGAGCCGCGATGATGCGGAATCCCAGACCTGAAGAACAACTGCGGGGAGGTAACAAACCGTGGGAAAGGAAGTTCGAGGGGAAATCCCGACTG
>JAFQGD010000064.1 GCA_017398355.1 Akkermansia sp.
CGGCTGCCGGGGTCGAGGCCGATTCGCTGAGCAACCTGCGTGCAGAAGTGGGTGTGGGAGCCACCTACGCCGCCACGGCCAAGACGAGCGTGTACGGCGAAGTGAGCTTCATTGGCGACACGGTGCGCGACAACCCTGCCACCCACCTGGGCGGCACATGCCGAGGCGGAGCGAACCCCGGCCGCGCAGGGATGAACCTGAGCGTGGGAGCCACCCACGCCCTCAATGAAAGCTGGAGCGTGAACGCAGGCTACACCATGGAACTGGTGCCCCATGCCAACAGCCACAGCGCCAACATCGGCGCTACCTATCGCTTCTAAAGCACATCCACACAGGACATACCGGGGCGTGGCATGAAAGCATCATGCCACGCCCCAACTATTGAGCCACCGATTCTGTCACCCTGCGCTACCGACAACTCGGAACGATTGCAGCAAAGGAAAGATTCTTTGATTCGCCCCACATGTAAACAACATGTAGAAGCATTTTTTTGCAAAAAAGGGCAACCACAAGATATTGTACCACCTTTTCACAAACCATGCAACATACTTTAATACTACCATTTTATCCCTCAAAAGGAGCGTGAAGAGTCAAAATTTTATGCTTGCAAAATGTCAGCAAAGCCGTAATATCGGAACATCCGAAGCACTTTTACTTATGAAAGAGCGACTCTCCCACATACCTTCCAAGTTGACCGCAGACGAAGCCCAGCACCTTGCAGATTTCGTGTTATTTTCCCAGCGGAACTGCATTCTCAAGCTCTCGCCGGAGCTGAACCAAGGGCGTGTATCTTACCCGCAATTTTTTCTTTTGACGTATCTGGCAGAAGAGGAATGCTTGTCCATGAGCAGTATTGCCCGCATGATGGGTCACTCCACAGCCGCCGCAACAGGCATGGTGGACAAACTGCAAGAGCTGGGGTACCTGAAGCGCTACACCGCAGCTGCAGACCGCCGCAAAATCATGGTACGCATCACCGAACAAGGGCAGGAACTCATCGAGCGTATGCGTGGCAACATCGCACGCGACTTGGCAAGCCTCATGGCTCAAGGCGATATGCCGGTGCGTACATCCAAAGCACGCACCATCATTGCCCGCCACAGCACGTCCAAAAACTCCATTTCCTGATTTAGCCTCCCCCCCTATCCCAGCATATTATGTCAGATTTCAAGCCAGCATACCTTGACCGACTGAACGCCGTACCGGAAAACTTTGCACGTTTCATCACACGCATTCCGGGCGTTCCCACCACCACCGACCGCGCCACCGTCATCGCCGCCCTCACGCCCACACATGAAGCAGTGTTGCGAGAAGGCGGCATAGAGCCCAAGATGCTCCGCCGCGCTCAACAAGTACACGGCAACAAGGTGGCTTTGGTGGGAGATATCGGTTGCCACTATCCCGTTGAAGGGGTGGATGGCCTCATCTGCGGAGCCAAGGCTGACTGTTGCTTGGGTATTTATGTGGCAGATTGTGCCGCGATTTGGATATATGATGCAGGGACAGGGTGCCGTGCGTTGCTGCATTCCGGGAAACTGGGTACCCAACAAAATATAGCAGAAGAAGCCATCCACAAAATGCACAAGATTTTTGGCACAGTGCCCTCCAACTGCATTGCGGTGATTTCCCCCTGCATACGCCCCCCTCACTACGAGGTGGATATTCCCACGGCTATCAAAGAACAACTTTTGGAGCTGGGCTTGCTGCCCGAAAACATCATCGATAGCGAGCTGGATACAGCCGCAGATTTGGAGACTTTCTACTCCTACCGCATCGAAAAGGGCAATACGGGACGCATGCTCGCTCTCTTTGGACGCATGCCTGAAACGGACGAATGACCCCCGGCGAACAAAAGAAAATTCAACGGCAGGCGGCGCTCGCTCGTTTGCGAGCCATACCGCCCAGCACCCGAGAGGAGTACTCTGCACAACTGCGGGGGCTCCTCTCACTGCATCTGGCCGGCAGAGGCCAAACCATTGCGCTCTACTATCCCCTGCCCCACGAAGTCAACTTATTGCCTCTACCACAGAATTACCCGCAGCATCGCTTTGCATTCCCGCGCTGCATGCCCGGTCGTAAGCTGCAATTTCACCACATCACCGAGCCGGCAACCCAAATGGAACCCGGAGCTATGGGTATACCGGCTCCGGCCCCGCACCGCCCCATCATCGATGCCCGGGAATTCGACATTGTGATAGTACCCGGGGTGGCATTCACCCGAGCCGGAGCCCGCTTGGGATACGGGGGGGGATACTACGACCGCTACCTGCCCCGCTGCAGCCGCGCCAAAATCCTAGCGCTCGCTTTTCCGGAGCAGATCGTAGAGCATCTTGCCACAGAAGCACACGATTTGCGCCTTCCCCTCATTATCACGCCCTGAACACACACGCGCTCACCCCATCAGCAGGATAAGCGCGTGTTTCTTTTGTGTTTGTGATGTTTGGCCGTATCAGCCTTGCTGAGCCGCCTTGCGAGCCGCTTTTGCTGCGGCTTTAGCGGCTTTCTCTGCCATCTTCTGCTTCTCTTCTTCAGACAAAATTCGGGGGAACACCGGACTGGGAGCCTGTACCGTATGCCCATCTTTCAACAGGCCCCAAGCAAGAGTTTGCGGGGTGAGGCCGGCTGCATCTACCTGCAACTGGGAAAGGATGCGCTCGGAGGCATCCGGGAGGACGCAAGCAAGCAGGTATCCCACGTGGGCGCAGCATTCCAGCAAGTGAGCCAGAACACGCTGCAACTCCGGCAGCTTGCTTTCATCCTTGGCCAAGGCCCAAGGCTGTTTCTGCTCAATGTAGCTATTGCACAAACCTACATGGGCATTCAACGCCGCAAAAGCATCTGCCGTGTTATCTGCCTTCATGCACGCAGAGAAGGTCTGCACCGTATCAGCCATGCTCTTGCGCAGGGCGGCAGAAAGTTCATCATCCCCATCCGCCACCGTCACAACACCGTTGCAGTAGCGGGTACACATATTGAGGGAACGGTTGGTGAGGTTGCCTATATCGTTGGCAAGCTCTGTATTGTAAATCATTTTCAGGCGCTCCGGGTCATAGTCGCTGTCATAGCCGGTCTTGGTATCACGCACAAGATAGTAGCGCACCGCCTCGGCGCCAAATACATCGCACAGGTCATTCGGGTCAACGATATTACCCAAGGATTTTGACATCTTCTCGCCCTTGATATTGAGCCACCCATGAACCAGCAAACGCGGCATGGCTTCATCCGGGAAACCCATGGCATGCAACATGCACAACCAATAAATGCCATGCGCAGGCACCAAGATATCCTTACCGATAACCTCACACGCAGCAGGCCAAAGCTTGTTGAAATCCGGCATGCCTGCCCCTTCTTCTGCCAAGTACCCGGCAAAGGAAATGTAGTTCACGAGCGCGTCAAACCACACATAGGTCACGAAATCCGGGTCAAAGGGCAGCGGGATTCCCCATGAGAGGCGTTCCTTGGGGCGGGAAATACACAAGTCTACCCCAAAGGAGCGTTCGATGGCGTTGAGCAGATTCTGACGGCGGAACTCCGGCTCGCACACCGTGGGGTGGTTTGTCACGTAGTCCTTGAGCCACTGCACATGCTGGCTGAGGTTGAAATACCAGTTTTCCTCCTCCAGTTCGATGACTTCACCCCACTCCGGGCCGAATACGCCTTCTTCGTTGCGTTCCTTGTCTGTCAGGAACTGCTCCTGACGCACAGAGTAGAAGCCCTTGTAGGCTTTCTTGTACAAGCAGCCGTTTTCTTTCAAATTGGTCAAGATGCGTTGTACACAAGCCTCATGGCGGGGGTCGGTCGTAGCAGCCCAGCCATCATAGCTGATACCCAAGCGCTTCCAGAGAGCAATGAACTTCTCCGTCACCATATCAGCATATTCCTGGGGCTGCATACCGGCAGCTTCTGCCTTTTGCTGCACTTTCTGCCCATGCTGGTCTACCCCGGTCAGGAAGAACACTTCCTCGCCACACATTCGGTGCCAGCGAGCCAAGACGTCTGCCAGTACCTTTTCGTACGCATGCCCGATGTGGGGCGCACCATTCGTGTAGTCAATTGCTGTGGTGATATAATACATAGCGCGGGGATTCTACCACGCCACCCCGCGCAAAGCAAGGGCAATGCAAGAAGAAATCCGGCCTTTTTTATGCCATACAGGGCATTCTGCTTGAATCGACCGAGTCTAAAGTGTAAAATTGACGCGCTTATGCAGGATATGGAGCCAAATAATCAACAAGAAAGTGGCACATTAAAGCGCGGTAGCTTAGGAGATGGAGCGAGGGCTCTTCTCACCGCCGCGGCAGCAATCATCGTGCTATTTGGTTTGCGAGAGTCCAGAGATTTGCTCGTCCCCATCATGATGGCTTGTTTCTTGGCAATCATCAGCTATCCTCTCACGGATTTATTGCGTAGATTTCTGCGTTTCCCTCATTGGTTGGCCGTCACTTTTACCGTTGTGGTAGACTGCGGCGTTATTTTCGGCATCATTAGCCTCATCAAGTTCTTGGCTGCCGACATGCGCAGCACCCTACAGGGAGACTTAGTCACGCGTTTTGCAGAAAAGTTCAACCAAGTCATGACTTGGCTGGATCAAATGGGCATGGGCGAAGATGCGCGCAAGCTGGTAGAATCCCCGCAGGATATTTTGAATCCACAGCAATTGCTTTCCATTTCGCAAGCCATTACCAGCCAAGTTCTCTCCTTCATGTCCGTGTGTACGCTTGTGCTGATTCTCATGACTTTCCTTTTGGGAGAAGCTCCGCTTTTCCGCCGCAATTTCCGCACTCTTCCCAATAGCATTCAGGGCAAAAACGAAGTCATCTCCGCGCTGCGAGGCGTGCAACGCTACCTTTTCATCAAAACAATTGCAAGCGCCTGCACCGGTCTGTTAGCTTGGAGCCTCTGCGCAGCCATGGATGTGCCCTTTGCTTTCCTCTGGGGCTTTGTTGCCTATGTTCTCAACTACATTCCTACCATCGGTTCCATCGTAGCCGCCATACCGCCCATTCTCATGGCGTTACTTCTGGGTAGTTGGGGGGATGCATTCGTTGTGACCGGTGGCTATATTGCCATCAATTTTGCCATAGGCAACGGTATTGAGCCATTGTTTCTCGGGCGCCAATTCGGTATTGCTACTTCAGTTGTGCTTCTTTCCGTATTGCTTTGGGGCTGGGTATGGGGTCCCATGGGTATGTTGATAGCAGTGCCCATCACCGTATTGATTAAGTTGGCACTCAAGAACTCACCGGACCTCTCGTGGGTGGCACTCATCATTGATGACACCCCGACGGACAACGATTCTCAAAACACCAAATTAAACTGATTCTATGCACGCATTTGCCTACAAAGACGGGGCTCTCTGCTGCGAGGGGGTAAAGCTCGCAAACATAGCAGAGGCCGTTGGCACACCCACCTTTGTTTACAGCAAGAAAACAATTTTGGATGATGTGGCGGAGCTACAAGAAGCCTTAGCCCCCTTGGGGGCACACGTGGCTTACGCTGTAAAAGCCTGCTCCAACAAAGCGATCTTGAATATGATGGCAAAAATGGGTGTCGGCTTTGACATCGTATCCGGAGGGGAGCTCTGGAGGGTCATCAATGCCGGGGGAAATCCCACGTTGTGTACCTATGCCGGTGTAGCCAAGACGGAACCGGAGATTCGCTACGCTTTGGAGCATGGTATCTACTGCATCAATTGCGAGAGCGAGAATGAGTTGCGAGAAATCAACCGCATAGCCGGAGAAATGGGCATCAAGGCACCCGTGGCGGTCCGTGTGAATCCTCATGTGGATGCTCACACGCACAAATACATCACCACCGGAACAAATGAAAACAAATTCGGTGTAGATATCACGCGCATTGAAGAGCTTTATGCCACCATTGCAGCGGAAATGCCCAATCTGCACATCAAAGGTCTGCAAATGCACATCGGCTCGCAGCTGACGGAGGTGGAACCCTTTGTCAAAGCCATTCAAAAGGTGAGCCCGATTGCCGCCAAGTTTAAAGAACTGTACCATATCGAGTTCTGGAGCATTGGCGGGGGAATCGGTATCGTATACGATGGTTGCTTGGCCTCCGGGCAGCCGGAATGGTGGGCTGCACGCCCCGAACAAATTACCATCCGCAGCTATGCAGAGGCTATCATCCCCCTCTTGAAGCCGCTGGGGCTCAAAATACTCATCGAGCCGGGGCGGCGCATCGTGGGCAATGCCGCCGTCTTGCTCACCCGCTGTGTCTACGAAAAGAAGGGGGAAGCCAAGACCTTCAAAATGATAGATGCAGGCATGAACGACATCATTCGCCCGGCCCTCTACGAAGGTTACCACGAGATTTGGCCGGTTGCCGAGCATAAGGGAGACACCATTACAGCCGATATCGTGGGTCCCATCTGTGAATCCGGTGATTTTCAGGCCCAGAACCGAGAAATTGCGGATGTGAAACCCGGTGAGTTGCTGGCAGAGATGAGCGCCGGGGCCTATGGCTTCAGCATGGCCTCCACCTACAACTCCCGCCCCCTTGCCGCCGAGGTACTGGTAGATGGCGACAAATGGCACATCATCCGCCACCGCCAAACGCTGGAGCAAATGGTGCAAGGCGAATGCCTGCCGGAGTAAAAATTTCTCTACTCATTGATAAAACAAGAGAGCTCGCGAATACGTGAGCTCTCTTGTTTTATCTTTTTTGGGGGGAAACGACTCGTCAACGCAGGAAGAATCTCAGCAACTTTTCACCCAAGGTATTGTAGGGATGGTAGCGGAAGGGCAAATCAAGCCAATTGGCTTTTTTGAGGATGGATTTGTAATGGGTAAAGGTATCAAACCCGGCTTTACCGTGGTATGAGCCCATACCGCTATCCCCAATCCCCCCGAAAGGTAATCCATGCACAGCCAAGTGAATGATGGTATCATTCACACAGCCACCACCAAACGAAAGGTGCTGCACAAAACGCTTCTCCGTGCTCGAATTGGTCGTAAAGAGGTAGGATGCCAACGGGCGCGGGCGAGAGAGAACAAAATGCTCCACCTCTTCCCACTTCCCATATGTAAGCAAGGGAAGAATAGGGCCGAAAATTTCTTGCTGCATGACAGGTGAGGCCGATGTCACATCCACCAAAAGAGTGGGTTCTATGCGCAGCGTTTCTACATCCCCCTTCCCCCCGATGATGGGTGTAACGCCCTCCATCAAGCCCATCAAGCGCTCAAAATGGCGCTTGTTGACAATATGGGTAAACTCCGTGTTCTGCAAGGGAGCCTCCCCCAACATACGCTTGACTTCCGCACGATAAGCCTCAATGAATTCCTGCTTGCGACTGTGGTGTATGAGCAGATAATCCGGGGCCACACAGGTCTGCCCGGCATTGAGAATCTTGCCGAACGCAATGCGGCGGGCTGCCACGCCGATATCAGCCGTTTCATCCACAATGCAGGGGCTCTTGCCGCCCAGCTCCAAGGTAACCGGCGTGAGATGACGGGCTGCCGCCTCCATGACGACATGCCCCACTACCGGGCTACCGGTGAAAAAGATGTAGTCAAACTTCTGCTCCAGCAAAGCCCCAATTGATTCACGCCCCCCCAACACCGTCGTAACAAACTCCGGCGGGTAAAGGCTGCTCAACATGGCTGCTATGACCTCGGAAGTAGCCGGTGTCATGGAGGAAGGCTTCACCACGCAGCAGTTGCCGGCAGATATAGCGGCAGCCAGCGGGTCCAAGCACAGCAGAATGGGATAATTCCAGGGGCTCATGATGAGAGTCACCCCGTATGGTTCCGGCTCCACCCGGCAGGTGGAAGGAAATTGGGCCAGCGGTGCAGCTACCCGCTTAGGGCGACTCCAGCGGCGTAAGTGGCTAAGCGTCTCGCGCAAGCCGGCACGCACCATACCAATTTCACTCATGTAGGTTTCAGTAGCGCATTTGCCCAAGTCTTGCTGCAAAGCTGCGCAAATACGCTCTTCCCACTCCACGAGAGCTCGCTGTAATTTTTTGAGGGCATGGCGGCGGAAGCGGACATCGCGGGTAGTATGAGTCAGATAAAACTTCCGTTGTTTGGCAACTATATCTTGCATATCAATAAGCAGCGTTAAGAATTTCTACTACCTGTTCTTCTGAAGCAGCACGAGGGTTGACAATGAGTGCACCGTCATTTACCGCAAACTCCGCAACCTTGGCAAAGGATTCTTTCTCTACCCCGGCCTCGCGCAGCGTTAGTGGTAAGCCGCAAATTTTATTGAGGCGAGCGCCTAATTCCTCGACAAAAGCAATAGCTGCCTCAGCGCGTTTCTCTTTCGGTGTATCAAGTGCGGTATCTAGTCCGGCCAACCAAGGCAAGAGTGCTGCATAGGCCTCCGCGCAATGGCTCAGGTTATAACGCATCACATGTGGCAGCAAAATTGTCATCGCCACAGCATGGGGTACATGGCACACACCACCCAGAGCATGCCCAATCGCATGCACCGCGCCGACCATGGAATTAGAGAAAGCAATACCCGCCATGGTGGATGCCAGAGCCATGGAAAAGCGGGCTTTTTTGTTGCTGCCATTCCGGGTGGCTTCTTCCACATTTTCTGCAATCATACGGATGGCCGCAGTACCATAAGCGGTGCTCAGGGGATTGGCTTGCTGGCAGGTGCAAGCCTCAATCGCATGCACCAAGGCATCCATGCCGGTGCTGGCCGTTGCTTTTGGCGGCAAGCCCATAGTCATGCGGGGGTCAATGACTGCTATATCCGGCTCTACAAAGGGAGAGAGGAACTCCATTTTCACGCCATTGGCATCGTTGCGGATGACCGCCACCCCGGTGCATTCCGAGCCGGTACCGGCCGTTGTGGGAACCACGACAAAGGGGATGTGCTTGCCGCGGGTCAGATTCTCCACCCCGCTGATGGAGAGAATGTCATCCGTATCCTGAGAGAGCACCAACCGCACCCCCTTGGCCGTATCAATGACAGAGCCACCCCCCACAGACACGATGGAATCGCAGCCCTGCTCACGATAATAAGCAGCAATCTTGTTCACCACAGCCAAGGAGGAATCCACGGGTATATCCGTAAAAGCAGCACCGGCGGTGATTCCCTCCGACTGCATAGCTTCCGTCACCTGCTCCAAGGTGCCAATTTTGTTCAGCACAGCATCGGAAAGCACCAACGGGCGGGATGCGCCCAGATGCTCCAGCTCAATGGAGATACGCTCAAGCGAAAATTCGCCGCAGAGCAACTTTACAGCATTCTGAAATTCAAAGTAAGGTGCCATAGCTACAATTTATTGGGAAATTTTATATTTGCACGTCAGGAATCCCCATGCGATGCGAGCATACGCACGCAAGAAGCACACCTCAGTCTCCGGCACATCGGTCATGATACGCCGAGTCATGATTTTCGGGAAGAGATATGCCTCCACCAAATTGACAAGGCGGGCAAGTCGCATCACATCTGCCACCTCTCCGGCCATGGTGAACGCATGGCGAGCATAAGCTTGGGCCATCCCCATCTGCCCGGTAAACAGTTGAAAAGAGAGCGGCATACTTTTGATGCGCAAGCAGCACACGGGAGACGGCAAGTTTTCTACGCGCTTTAGCTTACCATCCTGCCACAGCACATGTAGGGTCGGTCCCTCAAACCCGGTGCGAATGGAATAGCTCAGCCCCTCCGGGAAACGCTCGAATTCCTTTGCCACGCGGCTGTCAAGCGTACGCAGCTCTATCAGCGCCGCATGCACCACACGCAATACGATGGATACCGTCAGAATCTTAATATCGGCCCACATCTTTTCTTATTCATCTCGGTTGGCCGCAGCGCGGCGCAGGCGATCCATCATGGCGCAACCCAAGCCGGTTTCCGGCAGTTCTTCCGCCACAATCACTTGCACTTCCTCATGCTCATCCATGGCACGCATCACGGCAAACAAGCGCACAGCAGCCTCTGCCAGTCGCCCGCTGCCGGGGGAAAGAGGCATGACCTCCGCCCAACAATCCTGCGATGCCAAGGGACTATCCCCTTGGTAGGTGATGAGCCCATACGTCACGCCTTCTTCCGGTTCAAAAGGCTCACGCGGATTATGCAGTACCAACTTTTTGGCCGGAGCATAGTGACTCTTAAGCTGTCCGGGTGCTGTGGGGGCTGCGGCGGCATCCACCGCTTTGTTTTTTCCGGGACGAATCACGCGGCAAATGCCACGCAGTTTTTCGCGGGTAATGGGACCTTCTCGCAGCAAGCGCACAGCAGGATTCCCTTTCTCATCAATGCAGGGAGCCAAGATGGTACTCTCCAGCCCCTCGGCACAAGCTCCGGCATCCAACACCATGGGGATGCGCCCCCCCAATTCCTTCATTACGGCACCCGCGCTCGTGGGGGAAATGTGACCAAATCTGTTTGCACTGGGTGCGGCGATAGGATGACCCAATGCACGCACCACTCCGCGCATAACTTCATGGCTCGGCACACGGCAAGCCACTGTGGGTAAGCCGCTCGTCACTATATCCGGCACACATTCGCGGCGTGGCAGCACCAGCGTCATCGGGCCCGGCCAGAACTCATGCGCCAATTTATCCACCAACGCTTGCAGCTCAGCAGGAACATTTGCTATATCCTTGAGCCCCTTGGCATGCGCCAAATGGCAAATGAGCGGGTCGAATGCCGGGCGCTCTTTCACGGCAAACACCTGTGCTACGGCCTCCGTATTGAAAGCATCCGCCCCCAGGCCATACACCGTCTCTGTCGGCAGGGCGACCAATCCGCCCTCTGCCAACACGGCCGCAGCTTCTTTGTACACAGCTCGGCAATCATCCAACAAATCCACCTCAATCACGCGGGTTTCCATGCACCGCATCATACACGTGCGCGCGCAAATTGTCAAGGCGCAAGCTCAAGTAAACTCAAGCTTTCAGTTTACAATGGACTAAAACGTCTACTACTTCTCCGCTTTTTATTGCACCAGCGCAGCCATATCTGCCGGCAAAGGTGCTTGCACATGCACCATACGCCCCCGCCACGGAAAGGTGAGTTCCGAGGCATGCAGAGCGTGGCGGTGAAAATGCAGGCGGGTTGCCAAATCATCCGTCCACCCATGCGCGATAAAATCTAAATAACAGGTTTCATCCCTGCCATATATTTTATCTCCCAGCAAGGGATACCCCAACCACGCCAGATGCACGCGAATCTGATGCATGCGCCCCGTGCGGGGGCTGCATTGCACCAAAGCAAGCGGTGGCACCGCCCCCTGCCCCGGCACGCGTTTGAGTACGCGGAAATGAGTCTCGCACGCGCGCCCGCCGGCATGGCAACTTTGGCGCACGTATATGCGGGTGGGGGCCACTTCTGCCATGCGCCCGATAGGTTCGGCGCAGCAAGCGCTTTCCCACAGGGGCCAGCCCTGAACCACAGCCAAATACTCTTTCTGCATGAGTCTGTTCTGCATGGCTAAGCCCAGTTCACGTGCGGCTTCCGGAGTTTTCGCGATAAGCACCACTCCGCTCGTCTCGCGGTCGAGCCGATTCACCAGCGAGACCTGCCCCCCACATGCCAACTCATAGGCCAGCAACTCCTGCACACCATGCAGGAGTGTCGGCTCATTTTTCTCCCCCGTGGGGTGCATCAAAAGCGGCGCAGCCTTCCCCACAGCCAGCACACCGTCATCCTCCCAGAGTACAGAAAAATCTGCCTCCACCGCTATGGGCATGTCAAAACTCATCGAAACATGGCGGGGTCTATGGCAACCCACTCGCCCGGTTGTAGGTTCAAATCCTCCAATCGCAACGCGCCAATAGCCGCGCGGTGCAACCGCACCACAGGAGCCCCCACTGCCGCCAACATGCGGCGTACTTGGTGATAGCGCCCCTCATGCAACACGAGGCGACCGTGGCAATTATCTTCAATCGTCAATTCCGCCGGGGCACAGGGTGTTTTCTCGCCCTTCAGCATGAGTGTACCTTCCGCAAAAAGAGGCACGGCTTCTACCGGAATGGGGTGTTCCGTTTCAAATTCATACTCTTTTGACACGTGTCGCTTGGGACTACTGAGAGCATGTAGAAATGATCCATCATCCGTTATCAGCAACAAACCACTCGTCTCCTTATCCAGTCGTCCTACCGTATTCACACCATCGCCCCTATTCAACCACTGAGCTGGCAACAAATCATAGACTAAATCGCCTTCTTCATCATGACTACAGGTATAACCTACCGGCTTATGAAGAGCCACATACAAACCATCCACAAACGGTATTGGGACTCCATCTACCAGCGTCTCGTGTGGCTCTACTTTCCCATTCACACTCTTGACAACTGCGCCACCACTTACCACCCGACCGCGGCTCACCCAAGCCCGGGCCTCCCGCCTTGAGCAATACCCATAGCGACTCAACATTGCATCCACACGCATCATGAGCCCATTCTGCCATGTTTTTTTCAAAAAACAAGGTTGAATTCTCAGCTTATTTGTGATAGTAGTATGGGAAACACCTTACACATGCACTCTCTACGTGCCTGTGGCGTATCATTTTTCTTACACCCTCCCCATATATGATTACCATCATTACTGACAGACAGCTTCCTCAGGCTGAGTTAGGCCTCTGGATTAAAGCTCAACAAGCTGTGGATGCAAAAAACTATAAATACGCCGTCAGCATCCTGCGTACTCTCATTAAAAAAGCTCCAGGTTTCTTGGACGGGCGCAAAGCACTGCGTCGCTGCGAGGTGAAGGTAACCCCCGATGCAGGGCGTCGCTCCTCCCTCTTCAGTGGGGTGCGTCTTACCACCACCCGTAAAGACCCGGAAGCAGTCCTTGTCTCCATTGAGGATGAGCTGGAGCGCGATCCTTACTCTATCTCAGCAAACGAAACACTCTACGCTGCAGCCTGTGACCTGAACCTGCCGGATATGGCGGCCTTTGCTTTGGAGACCATCTGCCAAGGCCAGCCCAACCCGAAAAAGCATCTGCACCAGCTGGCCAATCACTACATCAAGCATGAACAATTTGCCGAAGCCGCAGAAACGTACCGCCGCGTGCTTCAGATTGACCGCACCGACCCCATCGCCATGCGTGGCGAAAAGGACTGCGCAGCCCGCGCTTCCATGAAGCAAGGCAACTGGGAAGGCTCCGGCGACTTCCGCACCAAGATGAAAAACAAGAATGCCACGGCCGACCTTGAAAGCGCCGATAAGGTGGGGCTTACCCGTGCGGAAATGGAAATGCGACTGGCTCAACTTTCGGAGCAGTATGCCGCAGACAACACCAACCTACAAGTAGTCAAGGACATTGCCTCCATCTACGAGCAGATGGAAGACTACGGCAACTCCTACTCTTTCTATGCATACGCTTACCAACTGAGTGGCGAAACGGATCTCTCTATCAATGATAAAGCCATGGAGGTTCACGAAAAAGCCATGCAAGCAGAACTTGCATACTACGAGCAGGTACTTGCTGCAGACCCCACCAACGCCGAAGCCGCCGCCAATCTGGCAGCTCGCAAGAAAGAAATTGCACTTACCGTGGTAGCAGGTGCCAAGGCTCGCGTGGAAGCCAACCCTACAGATGCCCAGCTGCAGTTCAAGTATGGACAGGCACTTTTCGATGCCGAGGAATACACCGAAGCCATCCCCGCCCTCCAGCGCGCCCGCAACAACCCCAACCTGCGCATCAAGGCGATGCTCATGCTCGGCAAGTGCTATGCTTCTAAGAACATGACTGACATGGCCATCCGCCAATTGGAGGAAGCCAACAACGAGCTACTCTCCATGGATGAAACCAAGAAGGAAATTCTCTACATGATTGGCGGGCTCTGCGAAAAGACCGGCAACAAAGACAAAGCTCTCGAGAACTACAAGGCTATTTACGAAGTGGACTACGGCTACCGCGATGTGGCTCACAAGGTGGAATCCGCCTACTCGTAAAACACCAAGCACAGCACCTCTCTTTCTCTCTCACCAACCATCGGCAGTTTACCTGCCGGTGGTTCTTTATTCACCCATAAAAAACACCCGCCATCCGGCGGGTGTAAAATAAACATATTGTCCGGGTGCTAAGATCACAACCAGCCAAGCCCCACAGCTTTGCGAAGGCGGGTGAGGGTAATGGCGGCTTCTTCTCGAGCACGGGCTGCGCCATTGTTGAGCGTTTCATCCACGTATGCAGGATTGGCAAGCAACCACTCGCGGCGCTCACGCGGGGCGCGGAAATACTCCCAGTACGCCTCGAACAAATCTTTTTTGAACTGGCCGTAGCCCACGCCGCCACGGTTGTGAGCATCAATCATCTCTTGGTATTGCTCGGGGGTAGCAAAAAGTTTGTAGAGCTGCAGCAAGATGGAGCCCTCCGTAGGCTTCGGCTCTTCCAAGGGGGTAGCATCGGTAATGATTTTTTTGTTGATGAGCTTGCGAATCGGCTTTTCTTCCCCGAAGATAGGCAGGGTGTTGCCGTAGCTCTTGCTCATTTTCTGTCCGTCCAACCCGGGCACCACAGCAGTCACCTCGTTGATGATAGGTTCCGGCAGTTTGAAAATATCTTCTCCAAATGTATCATTGATTTTGCCTGCTAGGTCGCGGGTGACTTCCAAATGCTGTTTTTGGTCTTTACCCACAGGCACGGCATCTGCATTGTAGAGCAAAATATCAGCCGCCATCAGCGCAGGATACGCAAAAAGCGCATGACTGGCTGCGATACCACGCGCCATTTTCTCTTTGTAAGAGTGGCAACGCTCCAAAAGCCCCATGGGGCACACGGTAGAAAGAATCCATGCCAATTCATTCACTTCCGGCACGGCAGATTGAGCAAAGAAAACGGATTTTTGCGGATCAAGACCACAGGCAAGAAAATCAATAGCCAAGCCACGGGTATTTTCCAATAGTGCTTGCGCACTTTCCATGGTGGTCATGGCATGATAATTGGCGATAAAATAAAAGCCTTCTCCCTGCTCTTGCAAACGCACGGCGGGTTCGATGGCGCCAAAATAATTGCCGATGTGAAGCTTGCCACTGGGCTGTAAACCTGTGAGAAAACGCATAATGATGTTGATTTAGGATGTAATGATTAACAGAAAAAACTTATTGGGGCGTGATAGCATCCTGCGAAAGAACGCTGCGGATGTAGTTGCGCAAACTGCCGGCGCTGTATGCTCCCTCGATGGTGCGCAGCTTGACCCCCTCTGTGTACAGGATAGTGGTCGGCACCTTAGTGATGCTGAATTTCTCCGCCACGGCGGGATACTCATCTGCATTGATTTCCACAACCTGTACCGTTCCTTTCTCACTCTCTGCCAAGCTTTGCAACTCCTTGCGCATGTTCGTGCTATGGGAACACCATGGTGCCGTAAAACACAGCAACAAACTGCGTCCGCTCACACCCGTTACCTGCTTCATATCCTCTCCCTTGTACTCACTAAAAGGCTCAAAGCGAGGGGCGCCCGGCAAATTGGACGGCATGTTGTGCTGGCGACGCACCAATGCACCCAGTGATTCACGCTGAGGATTTGGTGCCGGCTTGGTGGCCGTTGTAAATTGCTCTGCCTGTGCCGCTCGGGCTGCTTTTTCTTCGTCAGAATCCCCACAACCTACCACCAACAGTGGAAGACCAACCATAAGGACAAGAGAGACTAACGACTTCTTCACTCCGCTATTTTCCATTTTTAAGCTCCTTTGAAAAGTTTATTTTGTGTCCTACATTGCATACATTTGCAGACTTATTGCAAATCACCCCTTGTATCGGCTCGGGGTAAAGCGCAGTTCCTGCCTCTTGGAAAGCAACATCTCCTCTCCTGTCCTCGGATTCTTTAAACGGCGTGGCTGGCAAGTGCGCAAACGAAATGTGCCAAATTTTGCCAAACGCACCTCGCCATCCTCCGCCAACCCATCCTGAATGGCGCGAACGACAGCATCTAATGCCAATTCGGCAGCGCTCTGTGTCGCTGTACCACCGAGCGCCGCACGCACCATCTGTAGCAGCTCTCGCCGATGCATCAGTCTCGCCTGCCGCTCGTACGGCTCAATATGATGAGTGCATAATATGCCAGCATCGCAATGGACGATAAGGCCGCCGCCACATACGTCATTGCCGCCCAGCGCAAAGCTGTACCGGCTTGCCCATGCATCGCCCGCGATGCCAAGCCCGATGACTCCAACCAAGCCAACGCCCTGCGAGAAGCATCAAACTCTACCGGCAAAGTCACCAGTGCAAAAAGCGTCGTCGTTGCAAAAAGCGCCAAACCTATCCATGCAACGGTTGTGCCACTGCCAAAGCCCAACATAATCAGCCCCACCATCAGCACAATCTGCCCCAAACGTGAGCCCAAGTTGACCAAAGGCACCATTTCCGAACGCAACTTTATCCACGGGTACGCTTGCGCATGCTGCACCGCATGTCCACACTCATGCGCAGCTACTGCCATGGCAGCCACGCTTGCTTCCGAATACACACTATCACTCAAATTGACTGTCTTATTGACCGGGTTGAAATGATCCGTCAGCTGCCCCGGAGTGTGCGTCACCCTCACATCGTTGATGCCGTATGCTGCCAACATTCGCTGTGCCACCTCTGCCCCGGTCATCGGTGCAGGCGTGGTGGAAAAACGCTTCATACTGGCCATCATGCGGTTCTGTACTATCCAGCCTATGAGGCCGGTAATCACCAGCAGAGCCAGACCTATCATCGTTACTCCACTGTACATCCCGCCCTGCCCCATACCACTACCGTAGTATGAGCCATACTCTGCATAATCAGGCACATACTGCGCCCACATTGTCAACATTGCTACCATATCTGCATTCATTCTATCATTTCGACCACCCTTTGGCAAGTTGTGTTCATTTTTTCACTTGAGAAGCGTACCTATTATTACAAATCCCAATCAACCAAGCACAATCTGCTACTGTCAGCATTAAGGCTTGCGTACTGGGGGACAGGAGGTATACTTTGGGTGAGGAAATATGAAGATACTGAGACGCAACTTGAGTCTGATGCTGGCGGTAAGATACCTGAACCCGCTGCGTACGATGTTTTCAGTCATCACGCTGATATGCCTTGGTGGCGTAGCCTTAGGTGTGATGGTGTTGATAGTGGTATTGTCCGTCATGTCGGGGTTACAGACCACGATGGAGGAGCGGGTATTGGCCTTTACACCTCATTATTCAGTGGCGCTGACAGATGGCTTTGGGCGGTCAGCTATTAGCGACCAAGAGTGCAACTGGGCGGAAACGATAGACAAGATAAAGGCGGTACCGGGGGTGGTGAGCGTATACCCTCAATTAGAGAATGATGGTTTTGCCCAAACATCCCATGGTCGTATGACGGTGCATTTCAACGCCATACAGCCGCACAACTATGAGCAATGGCTGCCACTGCGAGAAATGCTCAAGGAGCAAGATGAGTGGTTGGCCGGAGAACAAGCACGCCTACAAGCAGGAGAGCAGGATTTTGGGTTTGGAGAAGGCTTGAACCAAGAGTGCATTATCTCTGCTCCCACGGCTACAAGCTTAGGATTAAGCGTAGGCGACACCCTGCACTTAACCCCGGTAGGCAGCTTGGATGAGGTAGCCTCCATATACGCCATGATTCAAAGCCCGCTGCAAACGCAGGAAAACAAAGAATTCATGGAAGGGATAGCGACCGTATTTGAAGGCGCAGCAGAGGCCAATGGAGGTCTTACCGTATCTGCCGAAAAGTTGGACCAGATTCTCCAAACCATCCAGAAGTTTGACCACAAGAAGCTGCGAGACAGCGAGAAAGACGCATGCGATACGCTATACATGCTGGCAGCCGACCACATGGGGGGTGTTCCATTCACCGCTGAAGAGCAACAAAAATGGAAAGATACAGCCGCCGCAGTGGCAGCCTTGGATCGCGACAAAGAAGACGGAAAGGCAGTCAAAAGCATCAACGAAATGGTTATGCCGGTAGATTTGAAAGTCATCGGCATCTACCAAGCACCGGAAAACATGCCGGGGCCCAATATCTACTTACCGCTCACCATTGCACAAGATGTGATGGGATATTCCGCCACAGCTTCTGAAGCAGCAGCTGATGAGATGCCCCCCACAGAGGACATACCGGGCCGCAGTGGGCAAATCATGGGCATTTGCGTGCGCGTGGCAGACCCGAACAATCCCGGGAATATTGAGATGCGCATTATGGAAGTACTGCCGGACATGAGCGCGCCTACGCAAGCACGCCCCTTGGGTATGGGATGGCATATTTCCCCTTGGACCAAGAGTTTCGAACAGTGGTACAAACTCATTGCCAATGAACGCATCATGATGAGTTTTGTCCTCTCCATCATTTCCCTGATAGCCAGTTTCTGTATCATGGCGGTGATGTTTACCATGTCCATGCAGCGCAAGCGTGAAATTGCCGTACTGCAGGCATTGGGTGCAACACCGGGCAAAATCATGGGCATCTTTGCATGGCAAGGTGTCATCATCGGTTTTGTGGGTGCTGTATTGGGCGTTGTACTGGCGCTGTTGGTACTCTATTTCCGACTGGAGATACAGGCCGCTTTGGCAAGCATAGGGATGGACCCCTTCCCCATGCAGGCGCATGGAATCGAACTGCCTGCGGAATACGATGCAGCCATGTTTGCGCGCCAGGCCATACAGGCCTTCATCATGGTGACAATAGCCTCCATCATTCCGGCCTTCATCGTATCCCGCCAAGACCCGGCCAAGGCGCTGCGAGCCAATTAATCCCCCCCTGAGAAGCCATGGATATATACTGGATAGAGAACGGCAAACGCAAAGGCCCGGTCACAGTGCCGGACATTATCTCCCTAGTGCAGATGGGAGAACTGACACCCGACACAAAGGGATGGCATGCCGGCTGCCAGCAATGGATGCCTTTGCGAGAACTCCCCGCCCTGGCAGACTTCTTGGGTAACCTGGAGAACCGCAGCAAAGCAAACCAACAAGAAGAAGCCACACCATCTGAAGAAGGGGCAGATGCAAAAGAAACCCCGACTAGCGGCCTTCCCCCGGTTCCTCCGACACCATTCCCTCGGCATACAGGAACTCAAGCAGCACCGCAAATTGTTGAAGTTTTCCCGGCTACCGCCTCTGCCCGATTGACGGCAAGACTTGTTGATTCTGCTCTCTATGCAGCCTTGGCCTTAGGTGTCGCCTACATGCTGGGGGTGGAATACAACAGCTACTACACCCCCAGCAGCCCGGCATTCTGGCTGCCGATGGTTGTGCTGGAAGCTTTCTGCCTGAGTCGTTTTGGCACGACCCCGGGTAAGTTGCTCATGAGGATTCGGCTGGCCTCCCTCATAGGTATGCCACGCATCAGCTTTGGGCGAGCCTTGCTGCGCTCTGCTCTGGTATTCTTCTTAGGCATGGGGCTCATGATGTTCCCGGTGGGGCTGGTGATGATGCTATTCTCATACTGGAATCTTCGTTCGCGTGGCATCTGCCTGTGGGATGCTCGCGCCACCACCATCCCCGTACAGCCGGCAAAAAGCGGAGCCGGACGTTTCGTGGGAGCCATCATTACCATCTACCTGGCTCTTACTGCAGCTGGGCTATTCATGCAGCCGTGGCTACCTACCATGCTGGATGAAATAGAACAGCAATCCCCCGATGCGGCACGCCAGCTGCGTGACTTGATGCAATACCACCTCCCCGCTGCCGAGCAAAATGATGCTGCCACCATCCCGCAACCTAAAGAATAGGAGCTTTTCCCTTTAGAATTGAATCTTTAGCAGATTTTAGGCTTGCCAAGCGTGAACAAAACGTATAGAATAGCGCGCCCGCTATCAGAATCCTGATATTTTGTGGGTCAAGCTAACCATACCACCGTATCTGAAATATGAAAGAACTTAAAGGTGCATGCATCATCGGCCAGTCCGGCGGTCCTACCGCTGTGATTAACGCCAGCGTTCTCGGCGCTGTGCAGACGGCTCTCAACACCCCCCAGATTACTCGCGTACTCGGCGCTGCCCACGGCATCACCGGCGTGCTCAACGAACAGCTTTATGACATGGGCATGGAAGACCCGGCAGAGCTCGAACTCCTCAAGTTCACCCCCTCCTCCGCTCTGGGTACTTGCCGCTACAAGATGAAGGACCCCGATGTGGACCCCACCGACTACGAGAAAATTCTTGAAACCTTCAAGAAGTTCGATGTGCGTTACTTCTTCTACAACGGTGGTAACGACTCCATGGATACCTGCAACAAGATTTCCAAGTTCATGCAGAAGAGTGGTTACGAATGCCGCGTAATGGGCATTCCCAAGACCATCGACAACGACTTGTACGGCACCGATCACTGCCCCGGCTTTGCTTCCGCTGCCAAGTACATCGCTACCTCCTGCATGGAAGTGCAGCACGATGCTTCTTGCTACGACACCGGTATGGTGACCATCATCGAAGTGATGGGCCGCCACGCTGGTTGGCTTACCGCCGCTGCAGCTCTGGCCAACTACGCCGGCGCCGGCCCCGACCTTATCTACCTGCCCGAGGTTGACTTCAACATGGAAAGCTTCCTCAACGATGTAGAGAAGCGCTACAACGCTACCGGCAAGTGCTTGGTGGTAGTGTCCGAAGGTATCCACGACGAATACGGCAAGTTCATCTCCGAAGCCAAGACCAATGGCAACGACGGTTTCGGCCACGCCCAGTTGGGTGGCCTGGCCAACAAGTTGGCTGAGGTGGTGCGCGAACGCGTTCCCTCCGCCAAGGTGCGTGCCATCGAGCCTTCCTTGCTGCAGCGCTGCGCCACTCACTTGGCCTCCACCACGGACGCTATGGAAGCCTACCTCGCCGGCAAGACCGCTGTGCAGGCAGCCGTAAACGGCGACACCGACAAGATGGTGGCCTTCGAGCGCAACGACCTGTACGGCCAGTATGTGTGCAACACCAAGCTTCTGCCGCTGGAGAGCGTTGCCAACTTCGAGCGCAAGGTTCCCCGCGAGTGGATCAACGCTGCCGGCAACGGCATCGAGCGCGCCTTCATCGACTATGCCCTTCCCCTCATTCAGGGCGAGACCGGCATGAAGACGGTACAGGCTCTGCCCCGCTTTGCCCGCCTGCGCAAGGTGCTGGCCAAGCCGGTATGTGAGCTGTAATACAGCCAAGCGCGACATTTTTTTCGCAGGGGTGATGCCGCAGCATCACCCCTGTGTTTTTCATAATAAACTTGCTATATAGCAAGCGTTATGTTAGCATCCCTGCACACGCATGATTACCGACCTTTCGTCCCTCGCTGAATGGAAAACACGAGCCGCTGCCCAACCCCAAGGGCGCACCGTGCTTGACCTTGAAGCCGATAGCCTGCACCGCCATCTGGAAAAACTTTGTCTCATACAATATGGTGATGCCGATGGAGTCGATATCATTGACCCCCTCGCCATAGAAGACATGCGCCTCTTCGTGCTGTGGATGCAAGGAGCAGATGTATGGATGCACGGAGCTGATTACGATATGAGCCTGCTGCTGCATGCGTACGGTGAGCTACCGCACCTCATCCTGGATACCCAAATAGCTGCACGACTCCTTGGGCACCGCAAATTTGGCTTAGCTGCGTTGGTAGAACATTTCTACGATGTAAAGCTCAGCAAGAAAAATCAAAAAGCAAACTGGGGGCTGCGCCCCATCCCCCCGGAAATGCAGGAATATGCCCAAGGCGATGTCAAATACATGCTGGGAATGGCAGACCAACTGGTGGCACAACTGCAAGATGCGGGCCGCTACGAATGGTTCTTGGAAAGCTGCATCGAAAACATGGCACACGGGCGCGAGCGCTTCGCCGCCGGTATTCAAGACCCATGGCGCATCAAAGGCAGTGGCAAGCTCACCCGCCGCGGCTTGGCAGCATTGCGCTGCCTGTGGCATTGGAGAGACCGCGAAGCCGCCCAACAAGACCGCCCGGCATTCATGATTTGCTCCAATGATGATTTACTGCGTTGGAGTTTCTCCCTGCAAGAATTCCGATCCATACACCCCTCCTCTCATTTCTATGCACACCGGGCGGCGCGTTTCCGCAAAGCTGTGGAAGCCTTCCAACTTCTGGACGAAGATGACTACCCGGAACTCCCCAAACACGAGCGCCACATGAGTGACCCGCATTTCGAAACCCGCTTGGAATACTGGCAAGCCAAGAGAAACGCCATTGCAGAGCAGCTCGACATTGAAAACATGCTCATCGCCTCCCGCAGCGAGCTCGAAAGCATCGCCAATAACGAAGAACGAGGCCTCTCCCGCCTCATGAATTGGCAACGAGACCTCCTTCTTAGCTAACTTTTCCAACATTCACCCGTCCTTTGCATCGTCGTTCCCTGTTACAACGAAGAAGAAACCCTGCGTACTTCTGCAGCAGCGCTCAAAACGGTATTAGATACCCTTGTTGCCACCAACAAAATTGCTGAGAATAGCTATATCTGCTTCGTCAACGACGGGAGCCATGATGCTACATGGAGTATTGTCTGTGAACTCCAAACGAAATCTCCCATGTACCGCGGCATCACCCTCTCCCGCAACTTTGGGCATCAGGGTGCCGTACTCGCCGGGCTCTACACCGCTCAAGCAGATATTTATGTGAGTATTGATGCAGATTTGCAGGATGATGAGACAAAAATCATCGACATGGTAGATTTGTACTTAGAGGGGAACCAGATTGTATACGGTTGCCGCGGCAACCGCGACTCCGATACATGGTTCAAACGCACCACCGCAGAACTCTTCTACAAACTGCGCGCTCTACTGGGCTGCCACACCATCCCTAACCATGCCGACTACCGCCTAATGAGTGCAAGAACGGTGCAGGAGCTCAAAAACTTCCCCGAAGTCAACCTCTTCCTCCGCGGCATGATTCCCATGTTGGGATTCCGCTCGGCAAAAGTCTTCTACAAGCGCAAGAACAGAGAACTGGGCGAATCGAAATACCCGCTGCGAAAGATGATTGCTCTGGCATGGAACGGCATCATCAACTTCTCGGAGGCTCCGCTCATCCTCATGATTTGGTTCGGCGCATTGGGCATCCTTGCCAGCACCATATTGATGGGGTGGATTATCTATTGCTGGAGCATAGGACAAACCCTTCCGGGATGGACCTCCACCGTCCTCATTGTTGCTGCCTTTGGTAGCATGCAATTCCTCTTCACGGGCATCATCGGTCTGTATTTGGGTAAAATTTTCCTCGAAACTAAGCACCGCCCGCTCTTCATCGTGGATGAAGACTGCACAAAAAGCTGATAAATCGACCCGACTCTCATAAAAGACCCGTTTTTCACTTGAAAAGGGGCGGTGGAATCGGTATGATAGGGGCAAGAAGAAAGGGGACCCCCTTTCCACCTCGTTATATCGTCATGAAAACACTCATAACCAATGCTCGCGTCATTTCCCCCGGTATTGATATTGCCGGAGGCTCCGTACTCATCGAAGGAACCCGCATTGCCGCAGTGCTGATGCCCGGCGAGACAGCCGAGGCGGACAAGGTCATAGATGCCAAAGGCAACATGCTCATGCCCGGCTTCATTGATGTGCACTCCCACGGCGCAGGTGGTTGCGATACCTGCGACTGCAAAGTCGAAAGCATCCGCACCATTGCAGATTGCAAGATGAAAGAAGGCGTGACCACATGGCTGCCCACCACCCTGACTCTTGGCACTAAGACCTTGGCAGACGTGTGCACCGTGGTGAAGGAATACGCCGCAGCCCCCACCGGCTCCAAAACTCCCGGCGTACACTTGGAAGGGCCCTACATCAACCCCAAGCAGTGCGGTGCCCAGAACCCCGCTTTCGTGCGCCCTGCGGATTATGAGGAAGTGGCCATGCTCAATGACATTTACCCCGTACTCTACATTTCCCTGGCCCCGGAAATGCCCGGTGCAATCGACTTTATTGCAAAGGCCAGCGCCGCCGGCATCACCTGCTCTGCCGGTCACTCCGCTGCCACCTATGCAGACTTCAAGAAGGCAAAAGCAGCCGGACTCAAGCACCTGACCCACTTCTGTAACCAAATGAGCCCCCAGCACCACCGCGAAATCGGTTTGGTCGGCTCCGGCATGCTGGACAAGGACATCAAGATTGAAATCATCTGCGATAAGATTCACCTTTGCCCGGATATGCTCAACCTCACCTTCACCAATAAGGATATCTCCCAGATGGTGATGATTACAGACTCCTTGGCCTGCTCGTGGATGCCCGATGGCCCCGGTCAGCTGGGTGGGCTTCCCATCATCGTGAAGGATGGCGTTGCCCGCTTGGAAGCCGGCAACTTGGCAGGTTCCACCCTGCGCTTTGCCAAAGGGCTCAAGAATGTGCAGGAAATCACCGGCAAGCCGCTCAGCGAGCTGGTGAAGGCCACCTCTTGGAATGCTGCACAGTCCTTGGGGCTGTATGATTTGGGCAAGGTAGCCCCCGGCTACACTGCTGACTTAGTGATGCTGGATGCAGAGTACGACACCGTGATGACTATCATCGATGGCGAAGTGCGCTACGAAGCATAAACACTACTCAAAACACACCTTAACCCCTTACTCCGCGCGGGGACGGCATTCCTCGGTCGTCCCCGCGCGTTTTTCACAAAACATGCTCATTTCTCCCCTCGCAAGAAAGCTCTGCACCGCTAAAGGTATTGACCCCACCACCTTGCGTGGCACGGGACCGCGTGGGCGTATCATGGCGGCAGATGTCATCGAACCCAAAGCCGCCCCCCAAAAGCGCGGAGGCACAGCCATTGCAGACTTCTCCATTCAACCGACACGCCCGGAGAAAGACGGCTACTATGTCTATGATGACGAGGTGAATATGCAAGCTTTGGCAGATATCAGCCTGCCCATTGCCGTGCAATGCGAGAAGCTGCTGGAAAACCGCTACTCCCTGTTCGACTATATCGTGCGCGCCGTTGTCAAAGCCTGTTGCGCCTACCCCTCGTGGCAAGATGCCGGGGGCAAGATAAACGTACTGCTCTTTGAAAGCGAGGGAGAAAAAAAATGCTGCATTAGTGATGCAGCAAAGAAATCCATTTTCCGTATTGCGCGTGAAACAGCCAACCCCACTTCCCCGGAATCGGATTTCTCCCCCCACATCGTCATCTGCGATACCCATACCACCCGAGAACAAGTAGCTGCCACCCTGCAAGCGGACAAACGCCCGGGCTTTGCACTTGTTGTACGCGGAAACACCCCCAAAGATGGTATTCGCGCCGGGCGTGACCACATCGATGATATGAACTTAGGGTACACGTTCTACGCCGCCACCACCATCAGCGCGGCAGAAGCGAACCGCATAGCCGCACACTTGCGTGCTCTGCTATACAATCCCGTACGTTTGCTGCTGCTGAATTAAATTTTTCTTTCATAAATAACGATAAGAGCCACGCCGAAACGACCTCGGGGTGGCTTTTATCGTTTGGTAGCGCAAAAGAAGCAACGTTTACTTATCTTGAGCTTTCTCCCAACTGAAAGGTTCAAACTCTTTCTTGGCAGCCGGATCAGCCCACGCGGGACGCCGCATAGCGTAGATAAGGAACGGTATCGCAGTAAACACTACACACCCTATCACTAAAATCCCTACATACAGCGCCGGGCTACCCACGGGTATCTGCCCCGGGGGAATGAAGCTGAACACAAAGGCAAGAAAGCTCCCCAACAAGCCCAAACCTCCTACCAACCACATACCCAAAGTCTTACCGCCGGGAATACGGAATGTCCGCGGAGTATCTGGCTCACGATAGCGCAGATATATGGCAGCAGCAAACATCAGCATGTACATAATCAAATAAAGGATAATCGTCAGCTGCGATATGATTTGATAGGCCGTTTGAACGGTGGGCAATATCACAAAGAAAATGGACAGCAGAGTCACAACACCACCTTGAATCAACAGAATACCCACCTGCACTCCATTCTTATTCGTATATTGCATGAAGCGTGGCAAATACCCGGCGCGGCCTACTTCCAGCAAACCCTTGGATGGGCCCCCTACCCAAGCCACCACTTGTGCCAGCACGCCAAAGGTCAAGCAAAGCGCCATCACCGGGCCCAGCCAGCTGACACCAAAATACGCAAACAACTTATCATACGCCACCAGTAAGCTCTGCACCAAGTTTATCTGACTCTGCGGAATGATGAAGCCAATAGCCAATGTGCCGAACACAAAAATCATCACAGTAATGACAGAGGCCATACCTATGGCAAGCGGATAATTGTGCCCGGGGTTTTCCACATCTTTCACATGCACGGCGCTCATCTCCATACCGGCATAGAAAAGAAAGATACTGGCCGCCAGCACAATGTTATTGAAATTGCTCAAATCCGGCACAAAATCACTCGCCTGCATGCTGATATCTATGGGGTTACCCATTCCCCAGTAAATCATACCCATGAGAACCAGTAGACCTGCCGGTATTACTGTGCCAAGCAATGAGCCCCACTTGGTGATACTTCCACTCGTGCGCATCCCCCTAAAATTGAGAAAGGTGGCCAACCAATAAACAAGAAGCACCAAGCATAAGACATATTCACTATTGGAGGACAACGCTGCATCCCAACTCTGATTCGGCCCCATAAAGGCGATTGATACGGCGGCAAACGTCAGCACCGTGGGAAACCAAATCGTGCTTTCTATCCACTGCAGCCATATCGCCAAAAAGCCCACCCTCGCACCAAAGGCTTCCCCAACCCAGCGGAAAACACCTCCTTTCTCCGGCCAGCCCGTTGTCAGCTCTGCTGCCACCAATGATACCGGTATCAGAAAAAATATGGCGGCAAATATGTAATAAAATGCCGAACTGAGGCCATACGTACTCTCAGCCGGTAGACCGCGCAGGCTCACAATGGCCGACACATTAATCATAGCCAGCGTAAAAACTCCCATTCGCAGAGCTTTGCGACCGGCCGGAACTGCTGATTTATCTTGTAATTTATTCATAATTCTGTTTGCTTGGCGTGCGGCGCAGCGTTCTCCATATCGGGTAAAGGCCATTCGTTCGCACTGGATTCATAATAGAGAGAAACCATCCGATTGAGCGGATATACCGCCCCGAACAAGTCCTCGGCACCCGTTGACGAGAGCCGTAAAGCCCCGTTCGCTTCCTGTTCATCTTGATTCTCCATACTCAGAAATGATGCACACAAGCCCCCCTTTTGTTCTATATATGGTGGAGCTTTCTTGCACGAAATTGAAAAATTACACAAAAAGTACTAAATAATGCTTGACTTTCTTCCCTGAATGATGTACATAACGCCCCCACAAAGTTATGGCTAAGAAAAGCTGGATAGAAAGAAACAAAAAGAAGGCAGCTGTCGCGGCTCGCTATGCAGACCTCCGCGCCAAGCTGAAGGCTGAGGGCGACTATATTGGTCTTACAATGCTTCCGCGCAATGCTTCCCCTGTTCGCCAGGTGAACCGCTGCGAGCTGACGGGGCGTCGTCACGCATTCCTGCGTCGCTTCCATCTCTCTCGTATCGCTTTCCGCGAACTTGCTAATGCCGGTATGATTCCTGGCGTGACGAAGTCCAGCTGGTAAGCCCGATACAATACTTGACATTTTTCCTGCGCGGGTTATTCTATATGAGTAACCCGCGCTTGCATATGCCAATTTACGAATACATCTCTGAGAACCCGGATGACCCAACAAAATCGTGCCGGGTGTGTCGCAAAGGTTTTGAACTGATGCGAGCGGTGGATCGTGAACCACTGACGCGGTGTTTGTATTGCAAGAATCCCATCCGCAAAAAGATAGGCCGCGTCAATGTGCCAAAAATTACGGCGCCCATCTCCATATCTGATGCCAAGAAAGCCGGTTTCACCGTCATGGAAAAGCGAGATACCGGCGTATATGAAAAGCTCTGACTCTCTCCTCCCCCCCCTTCTTCCTATACTATCACCTCACTCTAAATGGACATATTCCTAACACCTGAACAAGTTTCCGCATTGCAATGGGATTACCCGAGCATAGGAGCCATCCTGCTCTTCATCATCGGTATTGCCTTTTTCTTGTTTCTCAACGCCTTTTTCGTAGCAAATGAGTTTGCAAGCGCCCGCGTGCGCGAAAGCCAGTTGGCTGAAAACGACGAGGACAGCAAAGCCCAAGCCAAACGCCGCAAAACAGCACGGCATATCGTACGCCATCTGGATACCTACCTCTCGGCCAACCAAGTAGGCATCACCATCGCCTCTCTGGCATTGGGTGCCATGGGTGAGCCCTTCATCAGCAGCCTGATTGCCCCTCTTCTGACATACTTCCTTCACCTGTCGGAAACGGTGGTACACGTCATTTCCTACACCTTGGCATACGCCCTGTTCACCTTTGCTCACGTGGTCCTGGGTGAGCTCGTACCCAAGAGCTTGGCCATACGACACCCGTTAGAAATATCAATGGGCACAGCCGTGTGGATGAAGCGTTTTGCCACCGCCACTTCATGGATTATTCACATCTTCAACAACACGGCAAATGCCATCGCTCACCGTGTCTTCGGGGTAGACCCGCACTATGAACCTCAATCCTCTCACAGCGCAGAAGAAATTGCCCTCATCGTAGAACAAAGTGGCCGCAGCAATGAGGTGACGAAAACGGAAGCGGAAATCTCCATGAATGCCTTGGAGCTCAACGACCGCGCCGTACGCGATATCTTTGTCCCCCGCAACAGTGTTGAAGTGCTGGATATCAACGATGATTTTCAATACAACCTTGAGCGCGTATGCACCAGCCGCCACAGCCGATTCACCTTGGTAGATGGCAGTCTGGACGATGTGAAAGGCTGGATACATGTAAAAGACATGCTCAAGCTGGTGCAAACCCCCGACCCGCAAATCATGAGTATGCGCCGCGAGCTCAAGCTGGTACCGGAGACAATGAAACTGGATACTCTGCTCAACTTTTTTTCCAAGGAGCGTACTCACTGCGCCCTAGTGGTAGACGAATACGGGGTGGCTCTGGGCTTGGTATACTTGGATGACCTGCTGGAAGAAATCGTAGGCAACGATATTCAAGACGAATTCGAGGCAGAAGACCCCAGCGAGTTCATGACCATCGCCAACGGGCAATATATAGCCAACGGTGCGCTCACCCTCTTTGATTTGGAGGAAGAGCTGCCCGGTATTGGCGAGATTGAAAGTGACAGTGGTGTTTCCACCATCGGTGGGTACATCACCGATCAACTTGGCCACCTCCCGGAAGTCAATGAGCAACTCCGAATCAAAGACTACATGGTAACGGTGACCGGTACAGATGGCCGCCGAGTCACCCAGCTGAAGCTGGAGCACGATCCCCTCCCGGAACCGGAGGAGGCCTAATGCAGCAAAACTTGCTCACCATGCTGCGTAACTTCTTCATCGCCGCCGGCATCAGCTCTGCCATCTGCGCGGCCATCTTTATCCCGGACTGGTGGGAAGACCCACGCGAAATAGCCATCGGGGAATGGAAAGAAGTAGGACGGAGAAGCTTAGCGGCTGAGGTTGATGCCTCCGGTATCAGCTGGCGAGGCTACGGGCGCCACGGCAAACTCACCTATGAATGGTTGCAGACAGAGGAAGAACCCTACCGCGTCCGCATCCGAAAAGAGCAAACCATTGTAGATGCCAACATCACCTTCAACGGAAAAGACGAAGCCATCCTCGAACCGGAAATCTACGACAAATTACCGGATATAGCACGCAGCTATATCCGCAGCCAAAATAAACGCAACAAACGGCCGGAAAAAGAAATAATTTTCATGTTCCGCCGCGTAGAGCCCAAGGAAGCCCACTAAAGCCCTCCTGAAGCCACAATTCTCATTTGACATCAACCGACCGCTTGGGTACAATGCTGGCAGATGAGCACGGCTTTTGTACCAGAGGACTATTTCCGCCAATACGGAGTACCAGAAATCTTCGGCGAGGGTGAAACCTGCGAGGTTGATTTAGGGTGCGGAGATGGCGGGTTCCTGCTGGCAATGGCTGCCCACTACCCGGAGCGCCGCTTTTTGGGGGTGGAACGCCTGCTGGGGCGCATCCGCAAGGTATGCAGCGAAAGCGCTCGCCGAGGGCTCACCAATGTGCGCGGGCTACGAGTAGAGAGCCGCTACTTTTTAGAATGGCTGATAGCCCCCGGCAGCATCAGCCGCCTTCACTACCTCTTCCCCGACCCCTGGCCCAAAGAAAAACACCACAAGAACCGCTTGGTGCAGGATTCTTTCATCCCCGTATTACACCGGGCTTTGGCACCCGGTGGCGAGGTTCTCTTCAAAACTGACCACGAGGATTATTTCATCTGGGTATGTGAAAAGATGGAAGCCTCCCCCCTGTTCACCCGCTGCGACTGGGTGGATGATTTCTACCCCAAGACCGACTTCCAACAACAGTGGGAAGCCATGGGTAAATCCATCTATGCAGCCAGATTCATCCGCAACAATGGCATTTGAGCTTCTCACAACGGACCCCTCGGGGGCACGCCGAGGCGTGCTGCACCTACCGCATGGTGATGTGCAGACCCCCATTTTCATGCCCGTAGGCACACAAGGCACCGTTAAAACCCTGCACCCGGAAGATTTGGAAGCACTGGAGGCTCAAATCATCTTGGGCAATACATACCATCTGTGCCTGCGCCCGGGAGACGAGGCCATCCGCGATCTTGGCGGGCTTCACACCCTTTCAGGCTGGCGAAAACCCATTCTTACAGACTCCGGCGGCTTCCAAGTATGGAGCTTGGCACGGTTGCGAAAAATCACAGAGGAGGGAGTGCGCTTCTGCAACCATATAGATGGGGCGTACATGATGCTCTCCCCCGAGCGCAGCATGGAAATACAAGCCAACCTCGGCAGCGACATCGCCATGCTCTTCGATGAATGCCCCCCCTACCCTTGCGACCGCAAATACGCCGAAAAATCCCTTGGCTACACCCTGCGCTGGGCCAAGCGGTGCAAAGCTTGGATTGATGAACACCAACCCATGAGCGGCAACGGCAAACAGCAACACTTCGGCATTGTCCAAGGCTCTGTATACGCAGACTTGCGTCGCCGCTGCGCGGAAGAACTCGCAGCCATGGATTTCGATGGCTATGCCATTGGTGGCGTTTCCGTGGGTGAACCGGAAGAGGAAATGCTGCGGGCCATTGACAACACAGCGCCGTGGCTTCCGCAAAACAAAGCACGCTACGCCATGGGGCTAGGCACCCCCATTCAGCTACTGGAGATGATAGAGCGCGGGGTAGACATGTTCGATTGTGTGATGCCCACGCGCTTGGCGCGCCACGGCGTAGCCCTCACTCCGGATGGTCCCATCCACATCAAAAACGAACGCTGGAAGAATGACTCCAAGCCCCTTGATGCCGAGGGGCATCCCCACGTCACCCGCTTCTCCCGCGCAGCCATTCGCCACTTCTTCCGCGCCGGGGAAATGCTGGCTCTGCGTCTACTCTCATTCCAAAATCTTCATTTCTACCTCCGGCTCATGGCGCAAGCGAGAAGCGCCATCGAAACCGGGCAATTCGCTGCCTTCAAAAGCAGCTTCATCTCGCGATACCTAGCCAAAGACATATCATGAACTACATTACCATCCTCGCACAGTCTACACCGGCTGCCCCCGCAGAAGCAAACGCTACCACCACCCAGCCCGCCAACACACCGGCCGGTGCCGAGGCTCCCGCCCAAGAAGGCAGCCCCCTGAGCATGCTTACCACATTCCTGCTCATCGGTGTCATCTTCTACTTCCTGCTCATCCGCCCGCAACAAAAGCAGCAAAAGGAACTCAAGGCTCGCCAAGAAAGCCTTAAGCCGGGAGATAAAGTCATCAGCGCCGGTGGCATCTACGGTATCATCCGCGAGGTGCAGCAAAATGCCGTCAAACTGGAAATTGCCCCCAACGTCATCATCAAGATTGATAAAACCAGCATTGTGCGCAATGTTTCCAAGGACGGCTCTGCCGAACCGGAAAAGAAGTAAAGCGGGCATCCCGCGAAACTTTAGGCAACAAACGGGGTTATACCGAGCATGAAAACTTGGTTCACAGCAGCAGTTCTTCTCAGCTGTACCCCCTTTGTTGCCCAAGCGGAAACACCACAAGAGCCGCTTCCCCCTGCCCACCACCGCACATTCTCCGGCAAAGCACCGCGCGCACACACACCCGAACAAATCGCTCTGCGTATGTTGGTTCGCAGTCTCCTCGTCCGCCATTATGATGCGGACAATAATGGGAAGCTGGATCGCAGCGAGCGAGAAGCCATGCAGCAAGAAGCACGCGAAGCCCTACGCCAGCAAGCCAAAGCTGTAGCCACTCGCTTTGACCACGACCATGACGGTATGCTCTCCCCCGAAGAACGCGAGGAAATGAGAAAATCTTTCCGCGCTCACAACAAGAAACACACCGGAGCACATCGCCACCACCACGCAACGCCCATCACACAAAAAGCAGGCAACGAACACAGCGAAGCGGCACCACCCAAAGCACACCGTCACCACCGCCGCATGGGTAAGATGGCACGCGAAATGGCCTATATCTCGCACAGACTCATGCTGCAGGCCTACGATAGCGATTCCAGCGGCCAGCTGAATGAGCACGAGATGGCCACCTGCCGCCAAGATGCCTTGAAACTGTATGAAAAGCGCAAGGCTGAACTCCTTTCCCGATTTGATACAGACCAAGACGGCACGCTCTCCGAAGCGGAGTACCAAAACGCCTGCGCCGGCCTACTGCCCCCTCCCCCGGCCGAGCATGAAGGCCCCCACCAACACAAAGGCAAACGCCGGCGCGGCCACTTTGACCCACAACTCGCGGAGGATTGGTCTATCCTGCGCACACTCTCCCACCCGGCATGCAACAAGTCTACCAACTAAGCGACCTCCTGCCGGCAAACCTGCAATACGGCAACAACACCGTGAAACTGGGCGTACTGGGAAACCCCATTGCGCACTCAAAATCCCCCCAAATGCAGCAAGCTGCGCTCGATGCAGCCCAACTACCGCATTCCTATATCCGCATCTACGCGGAGACAGAGAACTCTGCCTTTGAAAACACCGTGCAACACCTGCGCACTCTCGGTTTCATCGGTGCCAACGTCACCATACCTTTCAAAAAAAGAGCCCTGTACCTGGCAGATTCGGCGGATGCACTCTCCACACTCTGCGGCGCTGCAAATACCCTCATCTTCCGAGGGGGTCTATGCCATGCGGCCAATACAGATGGCCCCGGCTTTGCGAGAGCCATCTTTGAAATGAGCGCACGCCACCTTCATGAGCTCCGAATTGTCATTCTGGGAGCCTGTGGTGGTGCGGGTTCTGCCTTAGCGGCACAATGTGCCCTCTCTGCTTGCCCCCAAATTTGCTTGGTAAACCGCCCCCGCCCCGAGCTGCAGCACCTTTGTGATACATTGGCTCCTCACTCAACAGGAAGGGTAGATACCTGCACCTTTGATGAGACCTCCTTGCTGCAACAAGTCATTCAGGAAGCTGACCTCATCGTCAACGCTACCGCCTTAGGCCTGCACCCCGGCGACCCTATGCCTCTCCCCGCAGAATGGCTCCGCCCCGGCCAATTCGTCTACGACATCGTCACGCACGATACACCCTTCCGCCACCAAGCAGCCACTCGTGGCTGCACTACGGCCAATGGACTCAGCATGCTCCTTTGGCAAGGCGCCTACGCCTTTGAACACTGGTTCGGTTTTCTCCCGGACATTGAGGCCATGCGAGAGGCTCTTCTTCATTGCTAAAAAAAGGCAGCCCAATGCCTGCTTATTCTTCATTTTCCCTTGAAAGAGAAAAAGCCGAAAAGCGGTCCTCGTAAATGAGAACCGCCAACGGCAGAAATACACAAATGGGTCAGAGACCCGCGGCGTTAATTACTTAACGCGGTAGTACTGGTAGTGAACACGCTCGTCGATGGCGAGAGCCTCGCGCACGGTGCGAATCACAGTGGGTTCCGCGTCGAACGAGAAGAGCATGTACTGACCGAACTTGAGGTGGTCAGACTCATAAGCAAACTCACGGCGGCCGATGTTCTTGGTCTCCGTCACTTTGGCGCCAGCCTCCGTCAGCTTCTCCGTCATCGCGGCGGTCAGCTCATCGAGCGTGGCAGATCCCTTCATGTTCAGGACGATCAGTGCTTCGTACTTTCTCATAATAATGTTTTTGTAAGGTGTCTAGCAGTCTGCGTGTAAAAACGCGCTGCGCAAGGATGCACCTTTTTTGAACAGAATGCAAGCCTAAAATGTGTTTCTAGCTAATTTTTCTGTGTATGCGTGAAAAATCAGATGAGTTTGAGGCGCACCAAGTCCTGAGTATCGATAAGGCCCACGGGCTTATTTGCCGCATCAAGCACCACAAGGTCATCGATACGGCGGTCGCGCAGGGTCTTCACCGCAACAATGGCAAGCTTATCAGCCTCCACATAGACGGGGTTCTTGGTCATGACAGCGGCTACGGGCTGCTCACCGCAAGCGGCATTGCTCTGGTATGCACGGGCAAAGTCACCATGAGTGAACACACCGGCCAGTGTGCCATCGGGGTGCGTGAGTACGCAAGCACCTGCACGGGCTGCAGTCATCGCCACAATGCAGTCCATGATGGATGCACTCTCCGGCTGCGTAGCGAACTCTTTGCGCATGATATCACTAATACGGGTAAGCAATGCGCGCCCAAGAGACCCACCGGGATGACTGCGGGCAAAATCTTCCTTGGTAAAGTTGCGAGCCTCCAGCAGAGCCATGGCAAGGGCATCACCCATCACCAGCATGGCGGTGGAGGAAGAAGTGGGCGCCAAGTTCAGCGGGTCGGCCTCGCGCTCCACAGCGGTATCAAGCACCACGTCCGATTCCACCGCCAGGGTGGATTGCAACTTGCCGGTCATGGCAATAATGGGCATATCGAAACGCTTCAGGAAAGGCAAAAGGGTGAGAAGCTCGGCGGTCTCACCGGAAAAAGACATGGCAATGCAAGCATCCCCATCCTGCACAATGCCCAAATCACCGTGCATGGCATTCATCGAATCCAACACCACAGAGGGCGCTCCGGTGGATGTGAGGGTGGCTGCAATCTTATTGCCCACCAATCCACTCTTACCCACACCAACCACAATAATCTTGTGGCCGGTCTCTACAGCCTTGCGCATGGCATTCACAGCCTGCACAAAGGGGTCTCCCAACCTATCAGAAATGGCCTTCAGGGCAGCGATTTCATCTTCAAATACCTGTTTACCGCGAATTGTATGGTCTGTGGTCATAACTTTGTATTGCTCCATTTAAGCTTATCAAAATCTACCATATGGACTTGATTTCTGCAATGAAAAAAGCTAGACTAGCGGAGATAAAGTGATTTTTTTTGCAACTTTCTTCCGGTGGCGGTGTTCGAATAATCAAAGAGCCCCACTCGGAGGTTCATACAAGAAATACACAAACGAAACAAGAATCATGATGAAATCCGCACTGTTCGCACTCGCATTCGCCGTTGTTCCCGTGCTTGCACAGGATGCTGCGCCCGCCCCGGCTCCCGCTCCTGAGGCTCCCGCTCCCGTGGCTGCACCTGCTGCTGCCCCCGAAGCACCTGCCGCAAAGCCCGGTTGCCCCATGAAGAAAGACATGAAACCCGGTTGCTGCAAGAAGGATGGCAAGAAGCCCGGTTGCAAAGGCCCCCGCCGCCCCGGTATGATGAACCCCTTCGCCATCTCCTTTGGCCGCGGCTATGAAAAAGGCTATGAGGACGGCTTCGAAGCCGGCATGCGCATGGCTCGCAAGATGCAGCACAAGCACCACCACGGCAAGCATGGTTTCAAGGGCCACTGCCCCGGTATGAAACCCGGCTGCCCCATGAAAGGCAAGATGATGAAGCCCGGTTGCCCCATGCCTCCCGCTCCGGCTCCGCAGGCTGCACCCGCTCCGGCTCCCGCTCCGGCTGCACCGGCCCCGGCTCCCGCTCCGGCTGCACCGGCCCCGGCTCCCGCTCCGCAGGCCTAAGCCGGCATTATTCATCAAATCAAGCATAATTTGAGCAAAGAGTTTTTTGCAAAAATTATTATAAGGAAACAGCATTGCCCAATCTTGGGCAATGCTGTTTCCTTATTAGGGAGAGGGGGCCTGTTTGCTGCAAGCGTTTCAATAAATCCATGTAGGGCTCATCACCCACATTGGAATAATTTCAATATAACAAAAGAAGCTACTCCTAGTAATGGTCAGTAATTAATTCCCATATTTGTCAATGAAGTAATTGACTCTTGCATCGAAGGACGTGTTTTTAACCACATCTTCCAGATGCTGATGCCAATACCCCACAGATGAAGGATAGCTCATATAGTCACCATACATATCAGCCAACCATGTGCGCGACATATTCGGTGCAGTAAAAGAGTGACCACAAAAATCAACCTCTTTTAGAGGAAATACTTTTTCATAAGGAACTACCACATGCTTTGTGAATACAGCCATGGGTGATAAGAACAACATAGGATTTTTCTCCTCCGGCAAAGATGCCTTCTCCAGCAGAATATCACGCTTGATTTTTTTCTGCAGCTCCTCATCCGTACAGCTCATGTATGTTCCCATGCTAATTTCCTTCTTACGCAATTTATTCATCGCTGCAACAGCCCGCCGTTTTGACTCCTCCGAAAACGATTCATAATAAGTATGATACGGCGTAATATCAAGATTCATTGGAGTTCCGTCAAACCCTAATTGAATGAAGGCATGGCTACACCAGCGAAAACCTTCTTCTCTTGGGAACATCACGGGCAAAAGATTCAACAACTTCTCATAATCATCCCGCAGCATGCTCACATCCAAATCATCATCCCATGGAATGAATCCCTTATGTCTCACTGCACCTAGTAAGGTGCCAAAGTCTAACCAATATCGCAAACCATATTCCTGACACTTACGCGCAAAGAATGATAAAAGAGCAACGTTGCCATCCTGCATTAAACGCAACCGGCCACGAGCCCTAGGCACCTCATCTATTGGCATATTAAAAGTCAATATGTTGCGGATATCATCCAAACGAGCTTCCAAGCTATTTGCTTTTTTAGCCCTTCTGCTTGCTTTGAATTTAAAAATCAACTCCCGCATCCAGTATGGCATGAAGCACGCTATTTGAAATTTAATCTTATTTTTATCCATATAAAGAAATTTGTTCCAAGTTTTAGTGTTAGTTCCAATGGCTAAATGCCGTTAGTTGTCCAGAGATAAACAATCTTTTCGTTGTACAAACGCCTCCATAATCTGCACAATTCCCTCAGATATATTAGAAGCGATGTTATGGTGCTGTTTCTTATCAATGGCTCTTGCAAATGCTAGAATTTCATAGCGGATTCCTTCGCCGTCCAACTGGTAAAAATAGCGACGGTTTTCCTGAGGATTCTCATAGCGCAGCTCAAAATACTCTGTTTTCCACCAAGGTGCGGGAACATAGATATATCCCTTCGTGCCGGAGATAATCAGGTGGCCTTCGCTTTTGATTCCCTTGCCAACAAGCACCGAAGCTGTAGCCGTGGGGTAGATGAAATGCAGTCTGCTGAATTTATCAAAGCGCATTTCTTCATTTCCGATTTTCGAAATAATCTGCTTGCTAGTATACTGGGTTCCCAGAAGCTGGAACACCGGCAACAGAGCCGTAGGCGCCCAAGCGGTCATGCTGTTCCATGTATGCTCCAGCGATTTGGAGTCAGAGTAATCAATATCCTGCAAACTGGTACAAACAGCTTCCACGGAGAGGATATCGCCAATCTTACCGCTTTTGGCCAGTAGAATGAGACGGTTATAGGCAATCGAATAGGCTGTCTTGATACCCTCACTTAACACGCAATCCTGAGTCCTGCTCAAGGTCTGTAATTCCTTACAATGCGCAAGGCTGAGAGCCATGGGAGATTCATACAATACATGGATTTTCTTTTCCAGCGCAGCTTTGATATGTCGGTAATGCTTGCTCGGGTGCGAAAGGATGTAGACCGCATCAACATGTTCCAGAAGTTCCGGATAGCTGGCCGTGACAAGGGGTAACTTTAAGAGTGCGGCATTCAGATTTTCCGGGGCTTTTGTGCATACTCCCACAATGCGAATTCCGTTGATATATTGACTCTCATGAGCAAACTTGTTGATGACCCGGGATTCTCCGACCAGCCCGATGCGTATTTCATGTTGTCGGCTGCGCAGCTCAGTACTGGACACCCCCTGGGTGCGCTCTAGGTAAACGACTTTGCAGAACTCGTTGAGATAATCGAACTGCCCCACCCAGTCGCTGCCAACAGTAAAAATATCGACCTCGAATCGTTTGATGTCATCTATCTTCTGGCCTTCGTATTCCTCAACGATAATTTCATCCGCTAGGCCGGTGGCTCGCACAGCCTCTATGCGCTCTATGAGGGTCTGCTGCACATTCAGTTTGCCGCGTTTGCGATCGAAGTCATCCGCAGTCACTCCCACGATGAGATAATCGCCTAGCGCTTTCGCGCGCTCCAGCAATTTGATGTGCCCATAGTGCAGCAGGTCGTAGGTGCCGTATGTGATAACTTTAGTCATATCAGATGATACCTCTCTTCTGTAAATCTTTGAATGCATTTACCAAGGTAGTGTTATCCTGTGTGGTAAGAGCACCTATGTGGCCTACTCTGAATACTTTTGAGCTGAGCTCACCACCGTTGGGGCACACCCATATACCATATTCATCTTTGAGGATGGTGAAGATATCGTATGCTGAAGCAGTTGTAGGATGAAGCGGAGTTACCGCGTTGGACATACTTTCTGAACATACCTCAAATGGCAATCCCTGTATCTTGCGGCGAAAATCCTCGGCTATCGCGGCAATCCTGGCAGTTTCCACCTTCACTCCACCCTGGTTCTTGATTTCCCGAAGTCGGCAATGAATCTGTCGCAAGATTCCCACTGCCGGCGTGAAGGGCGTCTGGCCGCGTTCGCCATTTTTCAACGCTGATTTCAAATCCAGGTACATGGATTTGACAGAGGACGCATTCACTCGTTCCAAAGCAGCCGGTGACATCACGATCACAGAAATGCCGGGGGGGCAAGCCAAGGCCTTCTGCGAGCCGGTAATCATGACGTCTACCCCCCATGTTCCCATATCGAACGAATCGGCCAAGAACGAGCTGATGGCATCTACAGCAAGGAACAGGTTGTTTCGTTTGCAGAAATCTGCAATCAAGCGCATGTCATAATGCACACCGGTGGAAGTCTCATGCACGTTCACAAGAAAGGCCGTGTAGCCTTTCCCTTCGTACTGAGACAGGTGCTCTGCCGCCAGAGCCTTGCCATATTCCATGCGGATTTCGGTATGCGGCACTTCATGCAGCTCCAGCATATCTGCGAAACGCTGCCCGAAGCTACCGCCATTCACCACCAGTACCTTATCCTGCCGGGTGAACATGTTCATCACCACGGCCTCCATGCCGGCCGTGCCGGAACCGGTCAGGAATACGGTCCTGGAGCCGGAAGGGGCATGGGTGAACTCCAGCATCAGCTCCTCATTCTCTTTCATCATGGCTGAGAACTCGGGGGTGCGGAAGTAAGGAACCTGCTCTGCACCGATTGCACATACAGTTTCACTTGCCTGTACGGGACCTACGGTAAAATTAATCATTTTCCTGATGTAAAAGTATTTTTTAAACGCTGAGTGAGGTTCCAGAGCCAGATTTTCTGTCTGTTTCCCCAGACATACTTCTGCCACAAGAGTCTGGCAGTCGGTCTCTTTGCCCACTTTTTATTGATTTCAAGATAATTGCAGTTCTGCAAATCAGCCATGCATTCCGCCCGGAGTTCGTTCGGTGCAATATGGCCACGCATGGGGCCCTGGTATTTCAATGCTGTCGGGAAATCCAGTTCTCGTCCGAACATGTGCTCTTGTGCCTTTTTCCACGCAGTGCGTCCCTGCCGGCTGTTGCACACAATGAGGGAGGAACCACCATTCCGACCGTACAGATCGGGGCAATATAAATGCACTCCCCACAAGTCGCCGAGCGTCACATCGGCATTGCGCTCTACGCTTGCAAACGGGCATTCGTAACAGGAGGGGCGGCTCATCAGGTGGTTTAACCAGACTGACCAGAAGGGGTTAAACCACCTGTCCTTCTTGATTTCTTTGCCGTTTTCCAATACCAACCGCATGACCTGAAAATCCCATTTACCCGGGGTGGTGGTCTCAGGTGAGGAAATGGGGGCAGAGTCGGTGTAACGATAATCAATCCCGCACAGGCGGGAACCATGCGTCTCCCGGATGTAATCGGCAAATTTCCTGATATACAGGGGGGAGGGTACGCCTTCGCACACCACTTCAACCGTCAGCAGGTTTTCGTATTCCTTGCCGCGCAGATATGATTTCAGTCCGGCTATGTGGCAGGGAGTTCCGGAAAATAAAACGTTCTTCCCTTGTTTCAGAAAGCGTTTGGCATCGGCATAGGCACTGCCCATCCGGCTCTGTGAATATTTGGATTTTCTGAACAGGGCCAGTTCTTTCTTGTCTTCAATGTAAGTGTGGTATACTTCAAGTCCATCGGCAACGGCCCCGAAAATGACGTAATTTTCATCGCACCAGCTTTCCACAATGGCAGAAAATGCTCCGCCTGAGGTGCTGGCATCCCGTATCACTGCATTTTTGTGATACCCGCCATATACTAGTTTCTCATCTATATGCCTTACAGGTGGATTCACAAATGGGCAGGATTTGCGGCAGAGGCCGCAATTGATGCATAAAGAATCATCTATGACAGGATAGCGAAAACCCTCGCTGTCTTCTTCCATACGTATGGCTCCCTTTGCGCAGGCCTGCACGCAGGCCTCGCAGCCATAGCAATGGACGGGGTTGTGAGAATCCAGATAACAAGCTGCCATAATCATTTGGAGGTGAAGGTTAACTCTTGTGCCAGAAACTGCAATGAATGAGGTCTTGCCGCGGAGGTTCGGTTATGCACGAGCTTGTAGTCAATGTCTGCCGCCAATGTTTCTTCTCCGCTTACCAGCTTCCGGTCGGTGAGACCGAGGAGGCTCAGCACTTCATCAATCTTGGTATCGCACTGCTCTCGCGAAAAGATGACGAAGGGCCGCTGGTAATGCACAGCCACAATCATTCCATGGAAGGAATTGGTCACGACCAGCTCGGCGTGGTGAACCAAGGAAAGGAACTCCTCCACCCCGGCCTCATAGAACATGCGGTGTTTGTCGGCATTGGTGGCGCGGAGACTGATATCAATGACCTTGCACCCCAGCTCCTTCGCTTTCTTATCCGCATATTCAAACATCTTCTTGTTGTACCGGCGGGCATAAAGGAGGATGTAGCGCTCGTTCTCCAGCCGCGGAGCTTCAATGCGCCTGAAATCTTCTACCTTGAGCAGGAGGGTGGGATCGAGCACTTTCTCCACTCTCACGCTAACTTGTTGGCGAACGTAGGGGAGCATGCTGCTCTCGCGAATGCCAATTGCCTTGAAGTTTTGAAGTCGCTCGTTGAGCAGTGCGTAGGTTTCCGGCGTAAAGTGAGAATCCCCGAAGCTGGCGGCGTAGGAAATGGTATGGCCATTTTTCATGCACGCGTAGTTGGCGTAGTAACCATCATCTATCCCGAACTCATCCACGCAGAATATAGTATCGCTGCCGCAAACAAAAGCATCAATACCCTCATCCTCCACAACGGCATTGAAATTGTGTGAGTAGTACTTCTTGGCAGACCGATTGAAACGGGTTGAATAGAAGCGCTCAAACTTCTCATAGTTAACCCTTATTGCCGGCAGGCTCAGCTCACACTGGCGGCGAGCCTCTGCATCCGTATCCCACATGTTTTTCATGGGATTGAGCGGGTCTTTATCCCGCAGAATATCGGGGCAATAATCTATCAGCACCGGGGTGTGCCCCAATTTTTGCAGCGTTTCACTAAGAGCCCAAGATTGCAGCGCTGAGCCATAATTCGTAAAATTACAATTAATATTGTAGCTGACTATCCCTATGCGCATGCCTTACAAATCTCTTCCTAAGGCATAGTACCATCTTCCATCTATTTTGTCAACATCCAATAGGATACATTCATGGCAAACGTATTAGATAAAAATTACAAAAACAGGAGCAACTATAATAGCCCCGAAATTCAGGACTCCGGTTTATACCCCCTTATAACTTATGTAGAACAGCAGGCACGTGTATAGTAAAACCAACACACGTAATATGCAAAGCGAAAGAAGCGCCGGAAATAAAAAAGCCATCTAAAAGCTCGATGAAGAAGATGCAACCTTGATCCGACGGTGCATGGCTCGCAAGATGAAGTCCGGCTGCACCGGCTCCGCAGGCCTAAGCCACCAATCGAAACAGCATTTTTACACCCCACAGCCCCCGCATTGCGCGCAGCAGTGAGGGGACTTTTTGCATCATAAAAAAATGCTTGGATGCAACGCCGCTACAATTTACCGCCAAATGGCATGCTGCGCACTTGCGCGGGGAGGCCTCCTGTGGCATACTGCCCCCATGAAACATGTGCTACACACCTGTCCCAACGGTCTTACCCTGCTGATAGCCCCGGAATTTGCACACCCGGTTGCATCCTTTCAGGTGTGGGTAGGTACAGGCTCTGCCTGCGAGGGGGAACACGCAGGCAGTGGCATCTCCCACCTGCTGGAGCACATGGTATTCAAAGGAGCCGGGGAATACAACGCCGCCGCACTCAACGAAGAAGTTTCCCGCCTGGGTGGGCAGTGGAACGCCTACACCAGCACGGATCGCACCGTTTTTCACATAGACGGCCCCTCTGCCCACTGGCAAGCATTCCTGCACATTCTGCTGCAGCTTACCCTGCACCCCACCTTCCCGGAAGATGAGTTTGAAAGAGAGCGCGAAGTCATACGCCGCGAAATGGCCATGTACCAAGATGACCCACAAGACGCAGCCTACCGCGCCCTGATAGAAACGCTCTACAAAGTTCACCCCCGCCGCTTACCGGTCATTGGCTACAAAAACCGCTTCGATGCCCTCACCTACACCGACATGGTGCAGTACCACCGGCAACACTATGTGCCGGGCAAAATGTTCCTGTGCATTGCCGGAGATGTGCAGCCCGAACAAATCATCGCCGCAGTAGAGGCAGAAACCGCCCCCCTGCCGGCCACCCCCATCCCCGCAGCAGCTACCCCATGCGAGCCCCGCCAGTGGGGCACCCGCACCCACCGCCAAGAGTTTGCCCAGCCCACCAGCACCCTCATGCTGGCATGGCGCATCCCCCATGCCTCCCATCCCGATGCAGCAGCACTCACCCTGCTATCCTCCATTTTGGGAGAAGGCCGCGCGGCGTGGCTCTATAAGCATTTCCATGATGAGCGAGCCATCGCGCATGATGTATCCACCATGCTTCTGCCTGCCCGCATGGGAGAAGGCGAAGGGGCCTTCATCATCGAGGCAGATGTGGAGCGAGACCTGCGAGATTCCCTGCGGGATGCCATCCTGCAATATGTACACACCCTTCCCCAAGCAGATTTCTCTGAAGGCCGCAAGCGCATTTGTCGCCAGCTCAGAGCCAAGCATCTGCGCCAGCTCTCCACCGTGCAGGGTATCGCCGCCGCGTTGGGTACCTCCTGGCATTTATCCCGCAACCCCGACAGCATGCACGAATGGGCGCAGGCTCTCAACAATGTCACCGATGCAGATTTAGCACGCGTTGCCACCACCTATTTCACCCCGGAGCGCTTGGTAGAAGTCAGCACCGACCCCATCGGCACCAACACGGCTGAGAAAACGCAGCAAAGCACCGGAGCCCTCCCCCCGGCAGAAGAATACACCCTCCCCAATGGCTTGCGCCTCGTCACCAGAGTCGATTCCCGCGTACCCCAAGTATACGCCACCCTTGCCTTGCGCGCCGGCTGCCCGGCCACCACAGCCGAAACCGCCGGCATCAATTCCCTCCTGGCAGAATGCCTCCTCAAAGGCACCCACACCCGCTCCGCCGCCCAAGTGGCAGATGCTCTGGAAAACCTGGGCGGCTCCCTCTCCGCCGAGGCCGGCAACAACACCCTGACCCTGCAAGCCCGCGTACTGAGTGAGGACACCGACACCATGCTCGAACTACTGGCAGATATTCTGCTACACCCCGCCCTGCCACAAGAGGCTATCAACACCGAAAAAGAAGCCATCATCGCAGACATTTTGGAGCAGATGGAAGACCCCGCATCCCTCGCATTCCGCCAGTTGCGCACACTCTGCTTTGGCTCCCTCTCATACGGCAACCACCCCGACGGCACCACCGAGAGCATCCGCGCCCTCACCCGCGAGCAACTCCTGGCACACCACACACGCATTGCCTGCGGTGCCAATGCCGTGCTCGCCATCGTGGGGGATATTGACCCCGCCACCATACGCTCCCGCGTAGAAACTCTCTTTGCCCCCCTACCCGCCGGCACACCGCTCAGTGGCATCCCCACCCCCGCACAGCAAGCGGCAGATTGCCACCTCTCTTGCGATAAAGAGCAAGCCGTGCTCGCCCTAGCCATCCCCGGCTGCACCGTTGCGTCCCCGGAATTGCCCCTTCAGCTTCTCTTTGATGAATGGTGCCACGATATGGCCGGCCCCATCTTCTCTGAAATCCGCGAAAAACGCGGCCTGGCCTACTACGCCTCTTCCGCCTCCCTGCTCGGTGTAGACACCGGCTGCATGTACTTCTACCTCGGCACCGCACCCGAACGCGCCGCCGAAGCTCGCGAAGCCCTGCAGCTCACCCTCCGCCAACTTGCCACCCTCGGCATGCCGGCAGATGCCCTCGAACGGGCTCGCGCCACCGTCCTCTCCGCACGCCTGCTTGCTCGCCAATCCTGCCGCAAACTCTGCTCCGGCATGGCCGTAGACACCCTCCTTGGCCTAGGCCCGGACTACGCAGACCGCCTCCCCGACCGGCTCGCTGCCATCACCCCCCAGGCCATGCAGCATTTCATCGCGGCTCTCCTCTCTCCCTCCCGGCCACACACCTGGTGTACCGTGTGCCCGAAGGGATGAAAAGTAAGCACTCAACCAAAAGCCATGTTGACACCCAGCTCAAAGCGTGACATTTCGTCGAGACTGAGCAGGTGACTCAAGTTTCAGCATTCCGGGAAGCAGGTTCAGATATCCGTCTGAAACGCGGTAAGTCGGCAGCTTTCGCAGTACTTCCGTGAGCCAGAGATAAAAATCTGTTCCTGTGCGTTTGCATTCCTCCACCATGGAATAGATGATAGCCGCTCTCTGACCAGCTCCCGGGGCGCCTATAAACAAACAGTTCTTTCTCCCTACCGTAACGGGACGAATGGCTCGCTCAACCTAGTTGTTGTCGATAGGCAGATATGGATTCTTCAGCCTGCTGCTCAGTTGTTGCTGTCTTGTGATGGCATAGTCTATCGCATCCTTCAACTTGTTGCGTGGAGGATTCTGGGTATCCCGATTACGTTTGGTTAGCTCTTTGAAGAATTCTTCTACGATGGGGCGGGATTGCTCTTCGCGTTTCTTCTTTACCTCTTCCGGTGGTGCTTTGCTGTCTCTTAATGCCCTTTCGATGTCGTAGAGAGGTCTGATGAGTTCTACCATTTTTCTGCTCCAGGCCGGGTCATTGCTGCTGCATGACGCTTCTACAAACTTGCGCCGCACATGTGCCCAGCACACTTGCCATTGTGGTTTCTGATCTACCGGCAGATTTTTCATCCAGCTTTCATATCCGCCATAACCATCGCTCAGAATGGCTCCCTCATAAACGCTTCCGCTTTTCTGCATACCATGGCGCAGCATGTGGTCAAGCACTTCTCCACTGCGGCTGTTCTGCCAATAGTAGAGCGTTGCCCCTGTATCTGCACTGCTCATGGCCCACATATAGCCATTGGTCTTATCTGATTTGAGGCAGCGGATGGGCGTTTCGTCTATATGCAAGGCGGCTGCGTCAAGCATGAGCTCATGCTGTGCTTTCCAGACGGGTTCCAGCGCATCTGCGGCGGCCCGCACCCAGTTGCAGAGAACTCCTTCGCTTACACCTTGCAGCCCGATGCGTTCAAGCTCTTTTATCTGGCGGTAGAGGGGGAGGTGCAAGCTGTATTTATTGTGAAGAGCCAAAGCAATAATGCTTGCCCCCATATTAGAGCCCGGAAGTATCCCCTGCGGCGCGGCTGCGTAAATGGGAGCATCCTTCCCGGCTTTGCTCCGCTTTCCCTTTTTGACGAAGCTGGGCATGCGGTAAATGTGCAACTCGAAATGACCTGGCACATATTCCAGACGACGGGAAACGCGGTCGCTACTTTCCGGCAGGCGTGTATAGGCAAGCGGGTTCTGCAGCACTTCATCTGGAATGACGAGATGCTCTATCTCTTTGGTTACGGTTGCAGAGAGTCGTCGTTTTCTTTTCGGTTGTGCAGAACTCAGGGCTTTTGTCTGGTCTGTAGCCGGTAATTCTGCGGTTGCCTTATCTTGTCCTTCCGGTTCCTCCAGAGCAATCTTTTCGAGAATCAGCTTCTCGCTTTTTTTACCGAAGAGCATGCGCCGCATCATGGCTACCTCTTCTCTCAACGCCTCATTTTCCTCCTCCAGATGGCGGTTGGAATCCACGAGCATCTGAACCTTGTCTGCTTGAGAGAAGGGCAATTCTATCTGCTGGAGTTCGGTTGCGCTCACGCGCGCGATTGTATCACAAAAACTCTTTATTTTCCAACATATTATGCTTCATACCATGCTTTTCTCATGCAACTTTTCAGCTCTATTCCATCCAGCAGAAGCGCTAATGCCGAAGGCTGAATCTGCAGCCACTTTTCCTGATCAATTATAGCCGATTGAGGCCAGCTAAACTGCCCTTGCTCAGGACGTTTGCTGAACAGACAAAGCCCTGTTCCATCAAACCAGACAGCTTTAAGCAAAGTATGTGGTTTGTTGATGAATAAAAAGAAGCTGCCTCTGACCATGGGCTGACTGAGTTGTTCTGCAATGACACCCTGTAGCCGAAACATCCCCAGACGCATGTCGATGGTTTCTTTGTAGAGATAAGCTATAGTATTGTGCGGTAATGTGAACATAGATTCACAATATCGCACAGTCTGATACAAGGCTATTGGTTGAGTGCTTACGTTTCAAACACTTTTTCACCCTGATGAAAGGGGCACTTTGGGCGAAGCGAACAGTTCATTGTCAGCAGATATGGGACAACAGGAGAATCACCACCAGAGAGGCACACCCAGTTGCCCCCTGATTTGCCGGGAATCAACTGGGCTACGGTTTTATGATGTGGGACAGCAGCGTGCCCATCCACCATCAAACGGTCATAGTTTCTAAACCTTTTTTAAACAAAATCACCCATAACCCCAGTAATCATGCACCACAGAGGCGTAGCTTTATGCCCCTGTGGGATGGTAATAAGATTCATATTTCTGCTTCTTTTCGAATTTGGCGACAACGAGTTAATAAATCATGATAATACTTTTTCTTCTCTTTGTATTTTCTCCGCTTTTCTCCCCACACCAGTTTGCTTAATAAGCTAAATTGGCGATTTCTTTTCAATATGTAATCTTCATTCGCCAATAAAAGCAGATTACGCTTTAGTTCTGAATTTTCTTGTTCTCTCAGCCTATTCATCTTTATCATTTCGTGAATCATGGGACGAACATACGGTGGGAGATGGTAATAAAAAGCAAGGTCCAAAAACTCAGGTAAGCGAGACCCTAACTTATAATGGTCTACCAATTCGCATATACAGGCCCAAGCTTCATGTTGATACTCACGAGCACCCCACCAATGGATACAATTTTTAATGTTCGTTATAAGCTCAATTTCTAAAAAGGAAGGCGTTTCTGCCGAATAACCAAACCTTTCTCTTATATTCCTTTCTTTCCAGAAATCCAAACAAAACTCGGCAATCTTAACATAATCAAAAATTCGCCTTCCTCCCTGCTTATTTTTGTGCTTCCCCATAATGCTATCTTCTCTATAACGGTACGAATATAGCTTATCACGAAGGAAATACACGTTTTTGGCCAAAGATAAACAACAACGCGAAAATGCTAAATCTTCCATGTGAAGTCCTACGGGAAATAAAACTCCGCATCGATCTAAAAAACTTTTCTTCCATAATTTATCCCATACGCCCGCATAAATACTCGTAATGAGCTTTTCGGTAACTGCTTGTTTTCCCTCAAACTTCATTTCTAGTCCTGGTGCAATTTTGTCACCATTTTCATCAAACATTCGCACCCCAAATTGAATAACATCTACATCTATGTCACAGCAGGAAATAGCTTTTTCAATTGCTTGAACGTCAAAATAATCATCACTATCAAGCATGGCGATCCATTCTCCTGTCGCATAACTAAGCGCCGTATTTCGTGCAGCTGAAAGCCCCGCATTTTCTTGCTTTATGATAATGATTCTTGCATCTTCTTCTGCATACTTCCTCAAAATAGCAGAACTACCATCTGTAGAGCCGTCATCCACACAAATAATTTCTATATTTGTATAGGTTTGGTTACATGCGGATTTCATGCACTCACTTAAGTACTTTTCTACATTGTATACAGGTACAATAATTGAAACTTTTGGAAAATATTTCATAAGACAACATTTACTTATATTTTAAATAGCTCTTTACCTTCTTTGCGTAATTTCCGACAAACGCGCATTTTTTCTTTACATGCACTCTTGATTTTGTCGTACTTTTTTCGTGTATCACCCCATGTCAAGAATGTCAAAAACTGTGCTTTTTTGTATTTCCAATAAATATCACGAGAGTTAGCAAGTAGTAACATATCTTTTCGCAATTCAGGCGCTTGCCTGAATTCTTCTTTATGAGCCTTAATCATTTCATGTATCATAGGCCGAGTATATGGAGGGATATAGTAATAGAAGGCAACATCCAAAAACTCGGGCAATCGGTTTCCTAATTCATACTTATCAACCACTCGGCGCATTTCTTTCCACGCATCATGAAGATACTCGTTTGCGGCGAGCCGATTTAGATGTTGTACCGTATAGCGAAGACTAAGTAACTCTAGTGTGGATGCATCTTTCTTCCCTAAACGATTCTCTATATGATTTGCTCGCCAGAATGCTATACACATATCTGCAATCTTCAAATAGTCTAAAACACCCGCCCCTCCTTTCTTTGCTAAATGAAGATTAAAACTACTGTTTTCTCTTTGTCGATACGCATACAAGCCCTCTGAAATACCAACTATTTTCCGTGCTACAGAAATACCCATTCTTACAAATGGCAAATCCTCAAATTGAATACCTTCAGGACAACGCACACAATATTTATCTAACATTGATCGTCGCCAAAGCTTCGCGCAAAATTCGGTAGGAAAGTTTGATATCACTTCTAGTGATGGAGAGCATTTTCCCTCATATCTAAACTTGCATAATTCCTTTTTCTCTACATCCGTTTCTTGAAACTTCAATATATTAAAATACACAAGATCAACATCATCAGAAACTTGAGAAATCGCTTTTTCTATCGCAGTTACATCCAAATAATCATCACTATCCACACCTGTAACCCACTCTCCTGTGGCTATATTCATGGCAGTATTTCGAGCAACAGCTTGTCCTGAATTTTTCTGACTTAATACTACTATGCGCTCATCTCGTACCGCATATTCATGTAAAATTTTGAGACTTTCATCAGTCGACCCATCATCTACACAAACAATTTCCAAGTTTTTGTATGTTTGATTACATAGTGAATCTAAACATTCTCTTAAATACTGTTCAGCATTGTATACGGGGGTGACAATTGAAACTTTTGGGGTAGCTTGCATTTTGAAATAAAATAAGATTATTTTCTAAATTAATTAAATAATTGATACCAAAATTCCATCTTAATGTCTCGGCAGCGGCGAATCATTTTTTTCAGACACGCTTTCTTCTCTTTGTTCTTTTTGCGATGTTCACCCCATGAAAAAAAAGTTTTAAGCTGAGCCAAACGATAATATCGAAGAAGCCGATTATAAGAGGAAAGGAGACGTACCTTACTTAACATTTCTATATCAGACTTCATAATCACCGTAGTGGTTGGTGATGTTGTAGTCTTTGGGGCCTCTTTTTTTTCATAAAAATGATTCATTGCAGACACTACCGCAGGTGGCATAAAATAATGTTGTGCCGTCCAAGGGTTTTGCAATATCTGAATTCTCAGCGCATGTTTATCTATCATGTTTTTCCATATAAACCAAGCTTCATCAGCAAGCGCAGGAGGACAGTCGCGCAGCATGCAGCGATAGACGTATTCTACCAACGAGATTTCGGCTTGTGATGGAGTTTCCATTTCGTATCCAAACCTCTGACGGATATTGTGTCCTTTGTACCACTCTAGGATGAGATCGCAAATAACCAATAAGTTGAGTGTTTTTTTATCTGTACGCTTATATACTTGCTCCATGATACTGCCCACGCGGCCTCTTCTGTAATAATAAAGGGCTTTTTCATTATTTTCAAAGTACATGTACTTGCTATGTGACATCATACAGTACCAAAAATACAAATCTTCATTGATTAAGCCTAAGGGGAATCTCAACTTGAGAGATTCCAAAAGTGAGCGACGCCACAATTTACCCCAGAAGCTTACATTCGTTCGTTGTAATAGAGCTTCGGTTACTTTGTATTTACCTGTTGCTATTGGATTGAAATATGCATTACCAAGTCGTTTTTCTGGAAATCCATCTGCAAAATCCCACACATTGAAACGGATCATATCAACATCTTCATCTGCCGTGTGAGGTATACAATTTTCAATCGCGTTTACGCTCAAATAATCATCACTATCTACTCCTATCACCCACTCACCTACAGCGACGTCCAAAGCTGCATTTCGAGCCGCTGAAAGGCCAGCATTTTTTTGACGAATTATCTTAATTCGCTCATCCATTTCTGCATATTTATCGATTATTTTTCCAGAATCATCTGTCGAACCATCATCGACACAAATTATCTCTAGCTTCTTGTAAGTTTGGTTACAAATTGACGTAAGACAATCATCCAAATACAGTGCAACATTATAAATCGGCACAATCACGGACACCAATGGATTAAAGATTTCTTGTTTCATAATATATAAGATTATTAGGAAAGAGTATCAGCCATTTTCATCAATCTCTCACAATTGCCACCTCGTTGCCAAAAAATCTCATTATTTTTATTAACTAACTCAGTCTCTAATTCAAAATTGTGGTCAACATAATATTTTACCCGTTCTATAGCAGTATTCAAATCCCTGCACCCATTGTACAATAACTTATCAATTACATCTGCTGCAATCTTAGTTTTGTCTCGCGGATGTGAATAGTTCAGATCTGTATCAAATCCATAGTAAATAACTGGCACATTACGATACATAAAATCAAAACTTATACTACTAAAGTCAGTTACGCACAAATCAGCATCTTTAACCATAGTGGATATATTTGTTGTTGGAACAATATTTACATTTTTGAAAATGCTCGCCTTAAAATTACTGTCTTGGTACATAAGACAATGGTGTGGCGCTAAGTATACTTGAACATCGTTTCGATTTAACAGAATTTCATTTACTTTATCTATAAATGTTTGTATTCGCGCTACATATTCAGGGCGTAAGCTTTTATCCTCCCAAAATGCCGCACGCATCGTGAAAAATATAAAAATCTTTCTTGTTTCTTTATGTTTCTGAGCAGGAGGCAAGAGATCCCACCGAGGTATACCAGAACAAATCATTCGTGACTCATCATATCCCAATCTATCGTATAACTCTTTTGTTTTGATGGTAGGGACAACATGTGCGTCAAAAGATTTATCGTTATAGTAATGCGCAGCCCACTCATTAATCAAGATTACTCCATGCTCAATGAATATGTATTTTGCAAATGGAAGCTGACGAAGTATACGACTCAGATCAAATCCAAAACTGCACATTATTAATCTACTCTGCGCAATGATATCGGCATAATCTGTTAGCAACTGCAATTCATTTGCAACCGGTATAATATCTTTTAATTTGTTTGCATCCTTGAGTTTTTGAAATAAAGGATTTTGCCAACGTAAAACATATTTAGAAGGTATGCCTTTTTCCTGTAAATACTGAAAAAGTGTCCAAGCATCTATTGCTTCTGGATGCGGGGACATCAATGCGTCAAAGCAAAGTACATAGCGTTTCTCTTGTGGCATATCTTTATTGAGTAACCCCAGTGTAAGAATTTTTTGTTCAGCGGCATAGAGTTTACTTTTCCACTCTATTCTATCTAAAATACTCTCCATGCGCCCATTTGCGTTTGAATCATGTCTAGTCACTTTCAAATTTTTCTTACCAACACAAATTCCAAACAAATACTTTTTGCGTACGTTGTCTTTTTCACGTTCTTCATATACTTTTGCTCCAGAAACGTATATTCGTTTTCCTTTTTTATCTTTTATTGTACCAAATAATTTCATTACTATTCTAGTGTTTTTTGTTATTGCATGGTAATTTTATTCCAAATATCCGGATAAATATCCTATCCTCTCTGATTTGAAAAACCAACAGAGGGATTCCCAAAAAGGAGAAGCAAACTTTTTCTGGACGTGCGTAGAAAAAAAGTTTAAATAATTTTATAGAAGAAATAAGCCAAGCCGTCTCTAAGACATATGAGCGCGTTAAACCTTGTTCTCGAGCTATTTTGTATGAGCGTTTCTTCAAACTTTCATGCATATATTTAGGTGTATACTCTAAAGCACACCAGGCATATGTTTGGAGCAGATAAAGTTCAAACCTAGTAGGAGATGTTTCACCAAAAACAGCGGGAAGGCCTTTCGTTCGATAAATGTTGAATATGCGCTGCAAAACATCGAGATGTTCGGCACCTCGTTCCGAGATGTCGTGCATAGTACTCTCATCTCTCTGCCAATAGTAATACAATCGCTCTTTCAAATAATAAATTCCGCGAGCGTAGGGGGCAATAGTGAAATAAAAAAATGCATCTTCATATCTTATTCCTTCTGCAAATTTACCTCCTAGCGCCATCACAAAACTTTTTCGCCACAATTTTGTCACAAAATAACAGTTTGTCTTTTGAATCAAAGCTGGACAAACTCGCTGCATGCCGGAAAAGGTAGGATGATGGTATGCACAATCACGGACTAAACCATTTCCGACACTTTCGCATTCGCAGCTAATAATATCCACATCATCTCGCGTGTACGTTAATAATTTTTCATACATATCAGGCGAAATGTAATCATCACTATCTACACCCGTAATCCATTCTCCACGCGCAATTCTCAAAGCAGCATTTCGCGCAACTCCCTGCCCTAAATTATTTTGGGTAATGAGAGTGATACGAGAATCCTTTGCTGCATATTTGCGTAAGATATTTGAGCTATCATCAGTCGAACCATCATCAACACAAATGATGTCAAGATTCGTATACGTTTGAGAACAAACACTATCCAAACAACGTCGTAAGTATGAATCCGTGTTGTATACGGGTATGATGACTGTTAACAAAGGGGTGTTCACTTTATTTCTAAGACTAGTAATAATGCTTTTTCATAAGAGCACGGCAAGCGCGGACTTGTTCGTGCAACATTTTCGTTTGCCGTTGTTTTACAGCACGGGATTTTCCCCAAGAGAAGAATGTTTTAAGTTTAGCCAAGCGGTATCGGCGCAACAAGTTTGGATATTCAGCATTGGCTTTATCTCTTGCAAGATTTTCCTGATGAGCCACCCACTCTTTCTCGCTTGGAGTTTCCGCAACGATGCGTAAAGCAACACATCGCTCAGCAGGAGAAAAGTACTTCCATGTAAATGATGCATCCTGAAAAAAGGGGCGAAGCTGCAAGCGAAATCCTGCACAGAATTTTTCCTTATATTGTGGCAAGATGCGCACATAGGCCCAGATATTAGCGTTAAAAAGGTGGAATCCCCATGCTTCTTTGTGTTTAGGTAATAGATGATAACGTTGCATCACTTCATTGGCCAAACAAGACATATCAAGCGTAGCCATCGCTTGCTTTCCAACAGCACAACCGGACGAGTTTTGGTCAGGCTCAACACGATAATGCAGTAGAGGTTCCTTCACGATGCTTATACGCCGGGCACAAGCTAAAATCTCCATCATGAAGGGCAAATCCTGATAGGTGGCACCTGCTGTTTCGATGAATGGGACTGCTCGCAACAGCTCGGTCTCATACAAACAACTCCATATACTAGGCATATGGATAAGAATTGGTTCCCACTCCGTTGCTTTGAATACAGCGTCCGGAGCATCTCGCAAATCAGCTACCGGTTCCGTATAAAGAACATTTCGCTTCTTGCCCCGCACACACGAATTGTACTTCCAGAACATGCATTTTACCACATCTGCCTTGGCATCAATGGCTCGCTTATAGAGCTTCTCATACATATCCGGCTCAATCCAGTCATCGGATTCCACGATGCCGATGTAGGGGGCTCGGGCGGCAGCGATGCCGATGTTCACGGCTTTGCCGTAGCCGCCGTTGGGCTGGTGTATAGCAACCACGCGCGGGTCTTGAGCGGCGTAGGCATCTACCATGGCGGGGCAGGCATCCGGCGAGCCATCATCCACCAAGATGATTTCGATATCGTCAAGCGTCTGCGCAATGATGGAATCCACACACTGGCGCAGGTATTTCTCCACCTTGTAGATGGGGACGATTACGCTTACTTTTGGGTGCTCACTCATACTGCCCTGACTTTCTTTTCTTTCCTTTTCCGAGTAAGTGGTATACACCCTAATAATCTGCCACAATCATTCGAGACAGACAGAAAAGGGATAAAACCAAACAAATAATATCGGCTCATCCCTTGTTGTTCTTTTACAGAAAGTAAGCGAATGCCGCCCACACGATATTGCGTAACGCTACGGTTTATTACAGAAGTGCTAAAATCGTATTCCGGTATGTGTTTGTGATGGAGAAAATAATCAAACTCCGGATTTAACCAACTACCCCCCCACCAATGAATGGCATAGGTGCGGGATGTGATACAACCGGGAGAATATTCTGTCTCATAAGCCCATGGATAAAAATAATCAGAAGGGTAGAGTGTAATACCTTGGTGACAGACTGGTTCAGGACTGTATTTATAGGCTAAACCGAAGCGAGTGCGCAAGACATGCGTGAGGATATCAGGTATTGTGTAGAGGTTTGATTCCCAAATATCATTGTGGTAAAAAGCGAGCATTTCCGCTAGCAGTTGGTGATGAGCGACAGCACCACAAATACTCATATTGACGACGTGCGGATTTTCCCACCCCAGGAACAATTCAGCCCCTTCTAACAATGGAGAAAAATCCCGTTCCAAAGTCATATCTGTGTCCAAATACACGCCCCCGTGTGTATGCAACACCTTACAGCGCACATAATCTGCCACAAAAGCCCACATCCCCCGTTCATATACAGCGCGTAACCATGCACACTCTGACAACTCTTTCTCAAAATCAAACCACGGTGTACGTTCCTTCCCTATGTGTATAATCTCCCAATCCGATGCCATCTCGCGCTGCCAGTTGCGCAGACACATCTGCGCACTGGCGGGGATTTTATCCCCAAACCATACATAGAATATGCGGTGTGGTATCATACGGCCTGAGAGGGGATGGTTCTTTGCAGTGCTTTTAATTTGCGTACTATATAGCTGTTTTGTTTTCCCTGACCAACAAGCCACAGAACAAGGCGAATGAAGAGGGAACGGCGCAGCTTGACGGATGCATCCAGCAGCGTAGCCAAGACCTCTTGCTGATGAGACAATTCATTTTCCAAAAGCCCTCGCTGAAAACGTGCAGCAAAAGGAGTTTGAGCAATGCAATCCCGGTACGCAGCTGCCCACGGACAACGTACGGAAAGCCATGGGCGCATACGATTTCCCCCGGTAAAATGCAAGATATACGGTTGCTCAGCGTGTTGTACTCCTAATTGCCAGTCAACATCAACCACAGCATTCCATTTATGCTCCAACGGGCGATAGCCGGAAACACACATCAGGTTCAATACGTCCTGATCCGGGCACTCCAACATCTGCGCCAACTGCTGTGTTTTTTCAAATAGTCGTTGCTCCCAACCGAGTTGTCGCATTGCTTCGCAGTTCAATAGCAAGACGCCTGCGTTAAAATATGTATGCGTTTGAGGTAATCCCACTTTCTGCTTCAATTGCCTCCCCCATTTCTGCAAAGGCGCGGCACTACCACCCGTAGGCATGAGCTCATAACGATACGGTACCGCACCCAGCGGGTAATCCCCCAATTCTGTGTCGTATAGTTCCCCTACATCCCCGCATACCAATATATCGCAATCCAAATACAACGCTTTTTTCTCGCTTGGATGCAAGCCCGGAATTAGGTATCGGTAATACGTCTTGCGCGAAAAGTGGCCTATATCCGGTAGTCCTTCAAAGCGAGATTCATCTACCGGCAAAAAGTCCAACACGCTTGAGGGGGCAAGCTTTTGTACCATTTCACAGAGCAAATTCTGTGTCTCTAGCTTTAGCCCCCCATCTAATACATAAAAGTGTATGTCCCTAGATGTGTGTTGCAGCACCGAGTGCAATACGCCCGCTAGACAGGTAGCGTATTGTTCGTCTGCTATCAAATATATGGGGATTGTAGTCATATAAACACGATTTCTCCATCATTATCAACCGCCACTACGCAACAACTTCATGTAGCGCAACCATCGCGTTATTTTATGCCCTCGGAATTGCAAGCATCCCAATGCATCTAGCTGCCTGAGTACAGTGGAAAACTCGCGCCAAAGAGGCGGTTGACTTTTTTGTGGGCTACGCCGTATACGATTTAACACCTGCTTGAGAATGTCCGGGAATATTTCGCGCAGCACATGTTCTCGATCTTCCTCAGGCGCTTCTTTGCACGCATCCCATACATCTGCCAATCCCAATCCATAGTCCGCAATATGCTCAGGCAAAAAGGGTCTCGTCATAATACTCTCCCGGTTATCGGTATAGTAATACAAAAGCTCTTGCATAATGACCGCCTTTGGCCTGCGCAAAAGAACTTTCACTATATAAGGGTAATCCTCAAACAAAATAGGGGCAAAACTTAATCCGTCCAACACTTCTCGCTTGTATAACATTGTGCACGCAGAACACTGTATCGCCCAACGCCCCCGCCGCCGCCTATACTGCAACGGATTTGTTACAACTTTGTGTTTCCACTGGTGATGCTGCACCTCTGCCAATAGAGGCGGTTCAAAATCCTCTGCAACCTTTTCGTATCTGTATGCTACGACATCAGCATCATGCTGTATTGATAAAGCCCTCGTGGCTTCCAATAATTGAGGATGAATACTATCATCTGCATCCAAAAAGGATATATACTTCCCGCGCGCATGGGCCATCCCCATATTCCTAGCTCCCGACAACCCTCCGTTGGTTCGACGTGAAAGAACGCGTATCCTCTCATCGTTCCCAGCGTATTCCGCTAGTAGCTTCGCGCACCCATCGGGCGAATTATCATCTACACACAGCAGCTCCCAGTTGCTATATGTCTGCGCGATGACACTATCCACACACCTCCGCAGATACCGTTCTACATTGTAAATCGGTACAATTACGCTTACCTCCGGTGTCATTGGCTTGGACATGAATAATCAGGATGCGTTCTAACCTGCGCTTACCTCTGCGGTAACCCTACGTTGTCCAGTATATCGCATTTCAAATGCGATAACACATTTGGCTTTCATTTCCAATGAGCTGTGCAATAAACGGTGAAGATTTCTACCCGACTACCCAAAAAAAACACAGTATCGACCAACTCCCTTATTCTCCCAAATTTCTCAATAAAATTTAACTTTTTTCTTGTATATCGCATTTGAAATGCGATATACTCCATCAGTAGTGCGAACCAGAGCTGAAGACAAAAGAGAGACAGCTTATTATCGCCAAACGCTATGCCAACCGATACACAGCCTGCGCTCAGCATCATCGTACCCGTGTACAACAGCGGGGCGTATCTGCGCACCTGTATAGAAAGCTTGAAAGCTCAGGATTGTGGAGAAGAGCTGGAGTTCATCTGCGTGAACGACGGTTCCACCGACAGCTCATCTCGGGAATTGGAAGCTTGGGCAGCATGCGACTCCCGCGTGCGGGTGCTGCACCAAGCCAATGGGGGCTATGGCAAAGCCATGAATACAGGCTTGGCCGCCGCGCGGGGGGCATACATCGGCATCGTAGAGCCGGATGATTGGGTAGCCCCCCACATGTACCGCACCCTGCTCAAATGGACGAAACACACGCAGGCAGATATCATCAAAGGGGCCTACAGCGAAGAAGGCTGCGGCCACAAGCGTGTGGATGCTCGCTTCCGGAGCTTAAAAGATGGCGCCACCTTTGCCCCATTGGATTATCCGGAGTTTTTGTTGGGCTCGCCTTGCATCTGGACCGCCATCTACCGCAAAGAGATGATTGATGCGGCTCATATCCGTTTCAACGAAACCCCCGGAGCCTCCTACCAGGATTTTGGTTTCTTCATGCGCACTTGGGCGGCGGCAAATAGCATCACCATCACCCACAAGATACTCTACCACTACCGCAAAAACAACCCCACTTCCAGCATCCGCCGCCAAGAAGAAGGCGCGTGGGCGCTTTTGCAGGAAATCGCCGACACGCAGGACCTGTTCGACTCCCTCGCCGATACAGAGGCCAGCAAGCGCTCACTTTTGCTGCGCCGCGTTTTTCACTCCATGGTGGCAGATTATAAATCCCGCGTGAATGAAACCCTCATTGGTTGGTTGCGTGAATGCTCACAAATCCTGCGTCGCCTTGCCCCTATCGACAAGTTGATGCCGCAATACTTCACCCGCCACGAGTGGCACGACCTCGTCATCCTCTACACCCGCCCCGGTAGCTACCCCAAAGCTCGCAAAATGGGCGCCTCTGTCCTGCAACGCATCTTCTCCATCCGCTCCGAGGCCGGGCGCCGCTATGTGCGCTTCCTTGGCGGCAAGTTCAAAATCGGGAAGAAAAGTTCCTAACCCCACCCCGATTCTCCCCCCCCCTCTCTCCACCACGCAACGAAGACACATCATGCCCCACAAGCAAACAGCGCCCCAAGTGAGTGTGGTTGTCCCCATCTACAAGGTGGAGAAATACCTGCGCCAGTGTGTGGATTCCATCCTCGCGCAAACCCTTGCGGATATTGAAATCATCCTAGTGGATGATGGCTCCCCGGATGCATGCCCCGCCATCGTAGATGAATACGCTGCCCAAGACCCGCGCATCATCGCCATTCACCAGCCCAACGGTGGCTATGGCAAGGCGGTCAACACCGGAGTGGCCCGTGCCTCTGCCCCCTATATTGGTATCATTGAATCCGATGATTGGGTGGAGCCGGATATGTATGGAGTGTTGCTGAAAGAGGCGCAGAGGCATGATGCAGATATTGCCAAATGCTGGTTCTACGATTTTTTGGACACGCCGAACAAATCACACACAAAGCCCTTTCCGCAGCAGCAGCCCCCACCGGAAGGGGTGGCTTTCACCATCACAGCATGTCCCCGGTTGCTCTACTATCACCCCAGTATTTGGACGTGTTTGTACAAGGCGGATTTTCTCCGGCAGCATGGCATCCGCATGCAGGAAATGGCCGGCTCCGGCTGGACGGATAACCCCTTCCAGGTGCAAACCCTCTGCCTCGCACAAAAAATCGTCTTCATCAACAAGCCATATTATCATTGGCGGCGGGTGAATGAAAGAGAAGCAGATGCTTTGAACGACTACCGCATTCCTTTCGAGCGCTGCGATTTTATTCATGCTTGGCTCAAGCAACAAGGCATACAAGATGCAAGCATCCTAGCCAATCTGTACGCGCGCGAGCTCAACTATGTGCTCATCGTTTCGCACATGCGCCGTATCGCGGATAAATCAGACTGCTGCAGGCGCATGAAGGCGCTGTGCCAAAGGATGAAGCCTGAGATTCTGAAACAAGCCCCCCTCAACCGCAAAACCCGCAAGGCATATAGGCTCTGCTCGCTTTCTCCTGCCTTGTTTCTTTTTACCCGCCGCCTTTCTATGAAGTAACCTCTACCACACATTCCATAAGCATCCCTCATGCTCCGAATTACAAAATAAACAAATCAATCAAAACCATTATATCCCCTCAAACGACATGACCAAAATTCTCTATTACAACTATGTAAATTTCTGGCAGGAAAAAGGTGGCGGCGGTGTATCTATTTATCAAAAAAATCTTCTTGACCACTTTTGCAAGAGAGATGATTTCAACGTCAGCTTTCTGAGTGCCGGCACTCGGTACAACCTGACAACAAAAAAAGTATACATCAGGCGTAGTCTGACCCAATACCCCGGATGCAAATGCTACGAACTCATCAATTCACCCGTCATTGCACCTGCTTGGAAAGCATTTAATAATCTGACGAATTTCTTCAACAAGGATGATAAGCGTGTACTCAACACTCTTATTGACTTTATCAAAAAGCAAGGTGGATACGATATTCTTCACTTCAACAACATAGAAGGTCTACCCCTGAATGTGCTGGAAATCAAAAAAGCATTTCCAAACATGAAGATTGTCTTCTCTCTTCACAACTATGTATTCTTCTGCCCAACAGCGCAGTTATTCCATAACAGGAGATTCTGCGTATGTGACACTAAAGACAGGTGGAACGACTGCCAGAACTGTTATGTGATGCAACCCATCACCAAAAAAGAGCTTATTAAAAACTGCGAAGGGATTGTCCCCACTAAACTGCTCTCTTCTATCTTTAAAAAAATATGTAGAACGTTTTTCTATAAGAAAAACCCCATTCCGTATTCACCCACCATGGTAACCCCCCGTGAGCTCATAGACAACTATCCGCAGCTCATCGTGGAAGAAGCCAATAAATATGTAGATGTTTTCATCTCGGTTTCCCGACGTGTCAAGGAGATTGCAACATCTTACGGTATCGACGAATCGCGAAATAAAGTGCTCTACATTGGCACCAAGTTTGCAGAAATTCAAGAAGGCAAACAAAAGTACGCGCCAAGTAAAGATAAATTAACTGCAGCATACCTTGGTTATGCCCGCATTGATAAGGGATTCTATTTCCTTTTGGAAGGCTTGCGTCAACTCCCTCCCGAGCAAGCAAGCAAACTTCATATCAAGCTCTGTGCCGCTGGTTTGCCGGCTCATGATGCAGATGAAATCCGCTCCCTCGCACCCAAATTCGCCGGGGTCGACATTATTAATGGATTCACCCACGAAAATTTACCTGAAGTTCTCAAAGATGTTAATCTCGGCATTGTGCCGGTTGTCTGGGAAGACAACCTCCCGCAAGTTGCCATTGAAATGGTGTCGCAAGGCATTCCCATTCTGTGTAGTTCGGCAGGTGGTGCTTCTGAACTCAGCACAGCAGAACACTTTAAGTTCATGGCAAACTCCATCCCTGATTTCCTTGATAAATTCAAGTATTTCCTCGATCATCCCGATACTGTCTACTCTTATTGGGAAGGCCACGATAAACTGAAAACAATGAAGGAACATGCGCAAGAATTGCTTGATGTCTATAAATCTTAACTTCTGACATTTCTATAGATTCAAGTTCCCGCCACTCAACAACCATTTAAACAAAGCTTACTACTATGTTATACCCATTAGCCAACGTCATATTCCCTGAGGAAAAACACAGACCTTATGGCTCACTCTTCTACACTCATTTTGCTAACAAAATGTATTTCAACACGTGGATGAATGCATTTGCGGCAAAAAAATACAATTATTACTGCGAATTGGGCACGCTTCACTTAAAGATTGAAGCTGTCGGCTCCTATCGTTTGGAAGTCGTTGGCAACAATCGACAAGAGGGACGCCCCAATGAAGACCATGTGCTTTTTTCCCAAGAGGTTCATGATAACGCATGCATTGCCATTCCCGGAGCCGAGCGTTACGATGCAGTCTTCCTTACTATCATCCAAAATTCAGAAAATCCGGCCATCATCAAAGGCGGAGCATGGTGTACAGATGCCAAGCCCTTGCGCCAAAATAAAATGGCAGTCGTTTCCTGCACGTTCAAGCGAGAAGAATTTATCACTAACAACGTGGCCCTGTTTGAAAAGTTCCTTAAAGAAAGGGAGGACATGCAAGGGCGCATCAAGCTTGTTGTGGTGGACAACGGTCAAACTCTTCCCGACTCCATTGTTTCCGACAATGTTGAGCTGCACCCCAACATGAATACCGGCGGTGCCGGTGGCTTTACCCGTGGCCTCATCGAGGTCATGCAAAAGGATGCGGGATTCACCCACGTCTTGTTTATGGATGATGATGTGGAAATGATTACCGAATCGTTCTACCGCACATTGGCCATTTCAGATCATCTCAAGGAAGAATTTAAAGATTCTTTCGTAGGTGGGGCGATGTTGGATATTGAAAATCGCACCAACCAGTATGAAGGACTCGCCATCCATGACGGTTTCTTTGTAAGGGGGCTCGTTCAAAATCTTGATATCAACCACTACGAGAACGTCATGTATTCCAATCGCTTTAATCCCGACATGTTTAAAGCGGATGCCCCCTACCTGAGCCAAGGGTGGTGGTACTGCATGTTCCCTCTCTCGTTCGCTGAAAAAACCGGGCTTCCCATGCCCTTCTTCCTGAGAGCGGATGATGTAGAATGGAGCTGGCGTGCTAGTGCACTTGGTACTCATTTCATCACGCTGAATGGCATTTTCATCTGGCATGCGGCATTCATGTGGCGTGTATCCAAAGTCACGGACTACTACTACCTGCAGCGCAACGCCTTTTTCATGCAGGTCATTCACAACCCGCACTTCGCCTCATTCTTCAAGATTCATTTCCACCATACAAAAGAATATCTTTTGTCCACCTACGATTATCCGGCCATTGAAATTTACATCAAGGCTCTTCAGGATATCCTGAGAGGCTCTGCCATCTTCCGTGAGAATCCGCAAATCCACTGCAAGATTCTGGCCGAATTGAACAGCAAAAATCAATGGATTGATTGCCCGAATGAAGAAGAATTGCGAATTGCTGCCGAGCGCCAAACGCGCCCCAAAAATTGGCGTAAGCGTATTTATAAATGGAGCAAAAAAGGCAAATATGCCCCCAATTTCCTTCGCAAGAAACGCGCCATAGCACTCGACTGGTTCCCGGATCCGCAAACATTCCAAATGACGCGTTCTGTCAAAGTCTATCATCTTGGCACTAAGAAATTCTGTATTCGCCACTACGATAAAAACCTGCTCAAGCAATACAGAAAGCAGATGGATGATTTGATTAATCAAATTGATGCGCGTTATGATGAATTGAGCAAAGATATCCACCAGGCATACGATGAATTCAGAACGCTGGACTTCTGGAAAAAATATCTCAACATACAATAAAGTATTTTTATATGAAAAACGTTTCCAATCAAGTACCTTATGCCATCTGTTGCGGTTGTGGAGCATGCGCCAACACATGCTCCAAGGGTGCCATCCGTATGGTAGAAAACCGGGAAGGATTTCTTGTCCCGCAGGTTGATGAAGCGCTCTGCGTAGACTGCGGGCTCTGCCTTAAAGCATGCCCCGCCCTGCAAGATAAACGGGAAAATGACCACAAACCGGATTGCTATGCTTCCCAAGCGCCCGACAACATCCGTGCCATTAGCTCCAGCGGCGGTGTATTCACCCCTCTTGCAGAAGCTATCCTGAATCGCGGAGGTTTTGTTTGTGGCGCTGCTTTCCGAAATGACTGGACCGTCCACCACATTATCATCGATAAAAAAGAAGACTTAGATAAACTGCGCCGCTCTAAGTATGTGCAAAGCGACACGGAAGACTGTTTCAAACGCATCAAAGCACTCTTGAGAGATGGCAAGTGGGTCCTCTTCTCCGGCACACCCTGCCAAGTGGCAGGCCTGTATACCTACCTTGGCAAGGAATATGATACCCTGCTCACAGTAGATATATTCTGCCATGGTGCCCCCTCCCCCGGCGTATGGAAACGCTACCTGAAAGAAAACTACAAACCCGGCACCATAGCCGATGTCAATTTCCGCGATAAAAAAGCTATCGGCTGGTCCTGTTCTCATGTTGCCATTACCTTAAAAAATGGGAAAAAAGAAGTTAGCGACAACTACACAAAATGGTTCCACAGCTCTGTCATCCTCCGCCCGTCTTGCGAAGATTGCAAGTACTCCAAAATCCCCAGACCTGCTGATATTTCGCTAGGAGACTGGTGGAGCATCAGCAAAATTGATACTAAATTAAACGATGGCAAAGGGCTTTCCAATGTGCTCTTAAATAGCGAGAAAGGTAAAAATATTTACGCATCCTTAAACCTCAGTAAATCGCAACGAATTGCATTGCCCGATTGGTATAACAATGGGCATCTGAGACATGGCATTAAGCTAAATAGAGAAAGAGATAACTTCTTTCGCGACAACATGCCGCTTAACACTGACAAGAGAACCAAAGAATCGACATTAAATCAATTTGATTTATGTTATGTATCCATATATTATGGTAGAAATTACGGTTCAATTTTAGTTTCGTATGCTGGATACAAAATTCTGCAATCATTGGGTTTCTCGGTACTTGCCTTAAACAAGCCTAAATGCGTCTGGGAGCGTCCAATAGAAGAAGTAGATGATGTTATTCAGCTTGCTTTCGCTTGGCGTCACTATGATCATATTTCACCCATGTATCCAGATCTTGTATCGTTAGGGAAGCTAAACGAATTTTGTAACGGCTTTGTTGTAGGTTCCGATCAAATTTTTTCACCACATCTCCACCTAGACACTATTGCCTACTTGCAATATGCAAGAACCGATAAAGTAAAGATTGCATTTGGCACCAGTTTTGGGCACGAATCATATCTGAGTAATGCAGATCGAATATACAAAAACAAAGCCTTGCTTCAACGCTTTGATCATATCGCCTTGCGTGAAATCCCAAAAAATATAGTCGAAAACATTTTCGAGCTGAATGCGTCTCAGATCATAGACCCAACTTTGATACTACCAAAAGAAGAATTCCACAAGCTTGCAAACGCGTCCAACTTAAATACGGGAGAACCGTACTTACTTACTTATTGCCTAGACATGAATAGTAAGAAAGAAAATGCAATTGCCTATATTGCAAAACAACTAAACCTGCGTATAGTTTATATTAGAAATCTTCAACATATGGATCGCAGATATGAACCGTCTTTATTTCATTCCGAAAGAGACTATACACCGGAAGACTTCTGCAAGTTGTATCAAAACGCATCGTTTGTTGTGACAGACTCCTATCATGGATCTTGTTTCTCCATCATTTTCAGAAGAAATTTCGTGAGTATCATCAATACAGAACGCGGAAAAATCAGATACGAAATGTTTAATGATTTCGGCTTATTGCATCGATTCTACTCTTCTCCTGAAGAAGTATACAACACAAAAGATTGGATGGAAGACATAGACTTTTCACAAGCAGAAAATATCATTGCGGAAAAAGCGAATTTTGCTCGTGAATGGTTATCGAATTCTTTGAGCAGTCTACGCAAACAGGAACCTAGTCATATTGAGCAAACGGCGTGCGAAGACTACCCTAAAAAACAAGGATTAAGAAAAGCGTTGAGTAAACGCATCGCATACCCGGTACGAGATTTCTTTCGTTCTTTACGAAAAATGATTATAGGAAAATGATAAAACCATTGTCATTAATCAATGCGTTCTAATACCCTTAGTTACATCTTCATATCTCGACAAATGGCATAAAACAGTCATTTCATACTAAAACCTAATCCACAAGAATGAAGAAATACTATCTTATATTCCTTTACTCCATTATAACATTAGTACTTCTAAATCAAATTTGGTTACCTAAAGGTATAATTCTTTCTTTTGATTACAAGCTCCACCATCCGATAGAGTTTAGAGTTCTTTATGCAGAAAATGAAAGTGATGATTGGTCTAGCGTCAAAGCAATCAAGCATAAAGTAATAAATAAGGAAGGAAAAGCAAAAATATTCATTCCAGCAACCCATTTGGAACGATTGCGCATTGATTTTGGCCATAAACCAACTCATGTAGTCATAAGCAATGCTCTACTCCAAGGAGAAAATGCAGTCGTACTAGGTAGCAAAGATGCCGATTTCCGCTCAAAGAACATTGAAGTAAAAAACGAGAAAGAGGGAGAAATCCGCGTAGCCTCAGAACACCACAACCCCATTATTGTATACAATAAGCCGCTTTCTGTACAAACAGATGGATCGCGTAAGTTTAACCTATTTAATTTCTTTCTTGTTCTACTGACTCCAGGATATCTCTTATATGTAGTCAAGGAAATAAAAAAAGACACAAAAAGCAAAGAAAAGCGCAAACAACCATTAATAAAGAACATTGAATTTCTTCGCATTGTATTTACTATAGGCGTTTTGATATGTCATTTCAGAGACACCTTGTATGGTATATGGTCAGGGGGATACTTTGGCGTTGAGTTTTTCTTTATTCTTTCAGGGTACTTATTAGCTTTAACCTTTAGGAAAGACAGAGCAATACTTGCTATTGCAAAGCGCAATTGGATTCGATTCGTCCCACTCATTATAATATCTTGCATACTTTGTGGAGGTGGCTGGAATTCTTTCTTGGGAGTCCTCATGTTACAAGATACAGGCCTAGCAATGTATCACATCGATGATCCTCCAAGCTGGTATATTGCCGTACTATTCTGGTGCACATTATTCTATCTTGGCTTCTTAAAAAGCTATACCGGAGACAAACGCAATTTCCTCATAGGGGTACTCGTTTTTGTGACATATCTCTTACGCGCACGCCAGCATACTCCAACTTGGTTGATGTTAGATGAGTATGTGTCTAAGGACTTGCTCAGAGGCATTGCGGGCATGGGTGCAGGCATATTACTTTCTGAAATATGCCGAAGGCCATCAGAGACTATACTCTCAAGCATAAAAGAAAAGTTCTTTTACGGCATAGCAGAAACCATGCTTCTTCTGTATTTCGTGAGCATCTTTTTCTCCAAAGAATATTTTATTGACCACTGGATTGTACAACCCATCTTAGCCGGTATTCTTTTGTGCTTATTCATACAAAAGAAGGGATTTGTATCCAGTTTCCTAGAAAAAGAGATATTTGCACGAGGTGCAAAATACTGTCTCTCGATTTACCTGACACATTGGATACTATTTGTCCATCGATTCTGGGAAATCAAAGGGAATATAGCACTAAGCGTCACAATATCTACCATCTTATCAATCTTCCTTGGCGTGTTGTTCTATTATCTCATCGAGAAGCCATTTGTAAAGCTACTGACACCCCTGTTCTTCAAAAAACAAAATTAAGCTTTCACATGAGTTCCTGTAGGCATATGGCTACTACTGCGTGCTTACAATAAGTGCATGAAATAGTCAGGAAACGATGATAACAGACGCTCGCACGCAGAAAAACGCTCTAAAATAGCACACAAAAATCCAAGTAAGCGTTTACCTCTTAGCATCATATCCTTACAGCATTCCGCCAAACTTTTTACAAAGGAGTTTTAGCTCAAGAATGAACTTTTTACAAAGGAACTTGGGCGCCAAAATGAACTTTTTACAAAGGAGTTTTAGCTCAAGAATGAACTTTTTACAAAGGAACTTGGGTACCAAAATGGACTTTTTACAAAGGAGTTTTCGTGCTAAAAGGGACTTTTTGCAAAGGAACTTGGGATTCTTGACAAAGGCAAGGAAGAAGAGGCACGCAAGGAAGAGCAAAGAGCGAAGCGGGAATCAATTTTTCGGGTGAAAAACAAGTTGAATGAGCTTGACGGCAGGGCGAAATAGTATAGAATGAAAAGAGCATAACAGAGAGCATACAGGACATGGAAAAATACGATTATCTTGTAGTAGGTAGCGGGCTATTCGGGGCGGTGTTTGCACACCTTGCCACAAAGGCTGGAAAAAAGTGTTTGGTGATAGACAAGAGACCGCAGCTGGGTGGCAACATCTATTGCGAGAAGCAGCATGATATTTGCGTACACAAGTACGGTGCACACATTTTCCACACATCCAACAAGGAGGTATGGGACTTTGTGAATGCCTTGGTACCGTTCAACCGCTACACCAATGCACCGGTGGCGGTGTATGAGGGGAAGATGTATAACCTGCCCTTCAATATGAATACATTTTACCAAATGTGGGGGTGCAAAACCCCGGCAGAGGCAGAAGCCAAGATTGCAGAACAAAAGCAGCAGGTGGTAGAGGAGATGCGCGCGCAGGGTGTAGATGCCCCCCGCAACTTGGAGGAGCAAGCGCTCTGCCTTGTGGGACGCGATATTTACGAAAAACTCATCAAAGGATACACGGAGAAGCAATGGGGGCGCCCCTGCACAGAGCTGCCGGCGTTCATCATCAAGCGTCTGCCCGTTCGCATGATATTTGACAACAACTACTTCAACGATTCATACCAAGGCATCCCCATTGGCGGCTACAACAAGCTGACGGAAGCCCTGCTGGCGGGCATTGAATGCAAGGTGAATGAGGATTTCTTTGCGCAGCGCGAATACTGGGAAAGCCTGGCCGAGAAAGTGGTCTTCACCGGCCAGATTGACGAGTACTACAACTTCTGCTACGGCAAGCTGCAATACCGCACCGTGCGCTTTGAGGAAGAAGTGCATGAGACCCCCAATTTGCAAGGCTGCGCCGTGATAAACTACACGGAACGCAGTGTTCCCTACACCCGTGTCATTGAGCACAAGCATTTTGAAAGCTTTGGGGCAGATGTGTACGCCAATCCACGCACCGTTATTTCCAAAGAGTTTTCCACGGAGTGGACAGAAGGCAGCGAGCCCTTCTACCCCGTCAACGATGCAACGAATACGGAGCTGGCAGACCGCTACCGTGCCCTTGCAGCCAAGGAGAGCAAGGTCATCTTCGGTGGGCGCTTGGCAGAATACAAGTACTACGATATGGCCCCGGTCATTGAGCAAGTGTTCAACCACCCGGAAGTGAAGAGCTGGCAATAAGCCGAGGGGGATAAGCTCCTCTCTCTCGCTACGGACAAAGGGCGGCCTCTCTCGCGGGAAGCCGCTTTTTGTGGCTCAGTGCTTGCCGTACATATCATCGTAATACGACATGTAGGCACCGGAGGTGACGGCATCCAACCAGGGTTGGTTCTCCAAATACCAGCGCACGGTCATTTCAATCCCCGTCTCAAAGGTGTAGGCGGGGGCCCATCCTATCTCCCGCTGCAGCTTTGAGGAGTCGATAGCGTAGCGCAAATCGTGGCCGGCGCGGTCTTCCACATAGGTGATGAGGGGGATGCTCGCGCCACATGGGCGCCCAAGGAGGCGGTCCGTCGTGCGAATCAACAAATGCACAATGTCCCTATTCTTCCATTCATTATCGGCGCCGATATTGTAGGTTTCGCCGGGGAGGCCACGGTGGAAGATAGCATCAATCGCGCCGGCATGGTCTTCCACATGAAGCCAATCGCGCACATTTTCCCCCTTGCCATATATGGGGAGGGGCTTTCCGAGGCGTATATTGTTGATGCAGAGCGGAATCAACTTCTCCGGGAATTGATAAGGGCCGTAATTGTTGGAACAATTGGTCACCAACGTGGGCATGCCGTAAGTATCGTGATACGCACGGACAAAGTGGTCTGCCGATGCTTTAGAGGCGCTATAAGGGCTATGGGGAGCATAGGGTGTCTTCTCGCAGAAAAGCTCAGGCCCAAAGGGAGGGGCAGCGGCAGCAGCATCCAGCGCAAGGGAGCCGTATACTTCATCCGTCGAGATATGGTAGAAGAGCTTGCCCTGCCAACGCCCATTCCAATACCGGCGCGCGGCTTCCAGCAGAGAGAGGGTACCCATCACATTGGTACGGGCAAAGGTAAAAGGGTCTTTGATGGAGCGATCCACGTGGCTTTCTGCCGCCAGGTGAATCACAGCATCAATGGCATACTGCGCCATGAGGCGACAAAGCAAATCAAAATCGCAAATATCCCCCCGCACAAAGGTGTAATTTGGCGCATCCTCAATATCCCGCAAGTTCTCAAGATTCCCGGCATAGGTCAGCGCATCCAGATTGATGATGCGATACTGCGGATACGCGCGCACAAAACGCCGCACCACATGGGAACCAATAAAACCGGCACCGCCTGAAATAAGTACGTTCATAGAATGACTTGCAGCACCACTATAGCGCGGAAAGCAGGGAAAAGTCAAGGGCAGATTCGCACAAGAACGGGGTAAGCACCGTCAAAGCTCAGCCTTTTTAGCGCGCATTCTCACGGCGCTTCTTCAGCAGTGCCACATGCATCTGCAACAAGCGGCGACGGCGGTACAGATGATAGCCCAACCAAGCAAACGCAGCCCCGAGCAGCAGCATGGTGATACCGCCCCCCGGCAAGCTCCCCCCCTGCCCAAACGCTACCCCTATGGCAGAGAGGAAAACCAAGCCGCTACCCGCAGCAATAAAATAGGGCGCACGGTATGCTGCACCATAGCGCACCATGCACACCGCATATACAAACAAAAGCACAACCCCGGGCACCAATGGCAGCACTTGGCTTGCCCACAACCCCACTGGCAATACTGCATACATAGCAGCCAACATAGCCAAAAAGTCCAAAGAGAACACCGGCTTACCGCGCCGGGCAGCAAGCAAACGATGCACCACGCAGAACAACGCCGTCGGACCCATCCACAGCAAGGCTACCCACAGCCAACTTTGCCACCCCGCACCGGGCAGCTCCGGCAGATAGATGATGCACCCCTGCAAGGCCAGCAAATAAATGCTAAATACAAGAGGCCCCAAAAAGGCATAGGGCGCATACACGGCATGGCGCGTCAGCCCACACACAAAACCGGCCAAGCCCCACAAACACAACAGCGCCACACCACCGGCCCACAGCAACACCCCGGCAGGCAGCACGCCACCACCGGTACCGCTATACCACAACAGCCCCATCTCTGCCACAGAGGCTACCGCCAGCATCACCACCGAGGTACGATTCGGGAAAAACACCGCCACACCCAGTGTACCGCCCACAAAAAGCACCCCCGGCAACCACTCCGGATTGCTGGGGCAAAGGGTTTGCCACACCAGCAACAACAGCAACCAGCTGATACCGGCAAATGCCCCCACTACCTCTCCGGAACGCAGTCCCCGCCGCGCAGCAAGGCCGTATCCCCCCCAGAGTATCACCAAAGGAAAGAGCAAGCAACCCACCTGCACCCCTATGTGCAGGCTCTCCCACCAGTGCAACAGCAACACTCCGGCCCCGGTCAGCAACATCATCCCGGCTACACCCCCTATGGACCACAGCAAAGCGCTTGGGATAGATTCCACCTCCGGCAGCATCTCCTGCCCCCGCTCGGCGGTTTCCGCTTGCGGGGGTGCCGGTTGTGTTGTGGTTTCGGTGCTCATACCCCGTTCAGACACTTAGCGACGGCGCTTCGTTGATTTACGAGTTGCCTTTTTCTTCCCTTTTGCCTTAGCTTTGGACTTAGAGCGGGAAGAACTCTTGCGGGAAGAAACCTTCCCCCTGCCCCGGGATACACTCTTGCCCCTGCGGGCAGAGCTCTTCTTCCGGCTGGCGCTCGCTTGCTGGGGCACATACTTGGGCACAGGCGTGCGAGCCGTGCGCGCAGCGGCCATGAACGCCTCCCGCTGATCGCGCAGCGAATAGTTGGCACCCTGTTGCGAGCGGAAATGTGCGCGGTACGACGGATCCACCTGGTTAATGTTCACCACCTCATCCGGGTACGTACGCCAAGCGGCGCGCATATCGTTGCCGGAGCACGCGACCAGCAGCATGCCCAGCAACAGCAAACAAATCGTCTTCATTTTCCCTTCCATTTCTTCTATCAGGGAACAATTGCATCAATAATATTCATCGGCAAACTAATCAGATAGCTCAGCAGGCTACCAATCGTGCCACAGGAAGTCAGACCCACCGCACACATCGCCAGCAAGAGCAGTCGCAGGCTCGCTTTCACCATTCTCTCCTTCATGTCTCTGTCGTTCTCTTATATTCAAATCTCAGCGCGCTGCTCCCGGAGTCACCGCTTTTGCAGGCCACACCAAGCTATCCGGATCATAGGGAGGAATCACCCGCATCTCATCATCCTTGTACTTGATGTGATTCTCGTACATATCCTTGGCATCCGGCTCAATAAAACTCGTACGGAAAAGCTGGAAGAGCGGCTTGCCGTCCTTATCCTTTGCTCCACCTTCTTCGTTCACATTCTCAATGAGGAGACAAAAACCAAAGTTGCCGCCACCAATTTCTGATATGAGCACCTCCATATCATACCACTGGCCGCTCTCCACCGTGAAAGACTCACCGCGGCGGAAACCGCCGAACAAGCCATTCCAATACTCACAACCGGCATAAGCCACCAACCCCTCGCGGTCGGCCGGCTTCATTTCTTCATTGTTGCCTTCGTCATAGAAATAGGCGTTCCAGCCCTCAGAGCCGGCTGTCAGCTTGTGCATACCACATGCCAACACATTGCGCCCGTTGAAGCGCACACCCATCACCGAGTCGCCCGCACCCAGGAAACGGAAGGTACCACTCATCGGCGCCTTCACCTTGGCGCGGTATATTGCCACCCAGCGGCTGGCTTTCAAGCCCATCTTCTTCTTGGGGTCATACGCATGCGCTGCCTCTTGATCATAGCAGTTGGGCATATAAAAACAGGTCGCATACAGCTTAGTCTTCGATTCCATGAACGGCGAAAACAAGCCCGTATTCCACCCACCATTGTAGAACTGGCTGGCCAGCGCCAATACATCTCGCACCGCCGTAGCCGTTGCAAAGCGGGAATCCGCCCCCTGGTAGGTCTTCTTCAAATCCCAAAAACGCCCCACAAAGGCGGACTGCTCTTTCTTGGTGCCACCCATACCGGCGCCACCACCGCCACCGCCGCCAATGCCTTCGCCCAGACTACCGCCGGTGGAGAACACATCCCCCATGGGATCTGCAGAAAGTCCGTCTATCTCCATTGATACCTCCATGGGCAACACACTCACTGCATCCACTGCATTCGATACAATAACATTCACCGGAGGCGCTACCGGCGGTGTACCGCCGGATATATCCTTAACCGGCTGTAAATTGGGGGATGAATCCTCCTCCGGTTGGTACACCAAGAATGATGCAGGCGGGGGTTCCTCTATAAATATCTTTGTTACAAACAAGGCTGTAAATATCAGCACTACAATGACGGACGTTGCAATGATGGCGCCCTTCCGCTCGCGCTTTTGGATCGCCTCCATGCGCTCGCGCACCACATCCGACATCTTTATCTTCACTGCCATATCCCTTGAAATCTATACGAAATTCTACCTACCCTCTGAATAGAGAGTTATTTTGATGCTCCACTCATTATATGGTAGCTCCGGCCCATGTCAAGCAAGTAACACGATTCCCCTAAAAAAAATCCCCCTAACATTCATCCCCCCCCCTTCTCTGTGCACCTTTCGCCCCGCCTCTCCACCCCACCCTGCGTCAACTTTTTTACAAAATTGCAAAATAAGGCTTGCATTCTCATAAAATGCTGCTATACTTACCTCCACAACGCACGGGTAGCTCAGTGGTAGAGCGGCTGTCTTACACACAGTTGGTCAGGGGTTCAAATCCCTTCCCGTGTATTCACCGAGCCTGCTTTCCGGCACATTTTGGAAAGCAGGCTTTTTTAGTTTATCGCCCTATATTTAACGGCTTACGGAGTCCTGATATTGCAACAAAAAAAGAACCAAGGACGATTCAAACAGCCGTTTTTTAAGCTCCGGGACGTTCCCGGGACTGCAAAGGACTA
>JAFQGD010000065.1 GCA_017398355.1 Akkermansia sp.
ATTGGTTCATTTTTTTTTAGCACCGCCAGTTTAATAGCTGGCACCCCAGAACTCAATCTCCATTTTTGTTTTCTTTTATTTCGTTGATATTTTTTTCCTCATGGCCCCCTCTTTCTTTAGAACGCTTTTTGGACAGCTATGCATCTTGTCCTGTCACGGCACACATTGAGTCTTGCCAAGGCGGTAAAGAGCGTGTAGAATAGGCCGCCGTGGCAGCGCACCCACCATTTCCGCAAGTTGATTTTTCTGAGCGTCCCTTTATTCTGTTTTGGGAGGTGACGCGGGCCTGTGTACTGGCATGCCGGCACTGCCGAGCCATTGCCCAACCACACGCACACCCGGAGGAGTTGACCCATGATGAAGCCATGCGGCTCATCGACAGCATAGCAGAGCTGGCACCGCCCATGCTGGTGCTCACCGGGGGCGACCCCATGATGCGCCCGGATATACTGGAGCTCATCGGTAGAGCCACAGCCAAGGGCCTGCGCGTGGCGCTGAGCCCGGCTGCTACGCCCCGCTTGCTGCAAGCGGATTTCGCGCAGCTGCGCCAGGCAGGCGTAGTGAGCATGAGCCTGAGCTTGGATGGCGCAACCCGCGAAACGCACGATCGCTTCCGCGGTGTACCCCATACCTTTGAGCGCACACTCCAAGCGGCCCAAGCCGCCAAAGAAGCAGGCATACAGCTGCAAATCAACACAACACTTTCCCACAGCACCCTGCCGGAGCTGGATGCTTTCATCGATTTGATGCGCGAGCTGCGCCCGGATGTTTGGAGTGTCTTTGTGCTGGTGCCCACGGGGCGAGCCAGCGCCGAAGATCTGCCCACAGCCGATGAATTGGAAAGCGTATGGCAACGCTTGGAAAGCCTGCGGAGCCAACTACCCTTTGCCATCAAGACGACGGAGGGGCACCACTACCGCCGCGTACTCATGCAAGCCGCCAAGACAGGAGGGCAAGCACCCCGCCACCTCATCCCCACGCGAGATGGCAAGGGTGTGCTTTTCATCTCCCACACAGGCGAGGTACAGCCCAGCGGTTTCCTCCCCCTCACAGCAGGCAATGTGCGCACTGATGACCTAGCCACCCTCTACCGCCACCACCCCATCTTCACCACATTGCGGGATGATGATGCCCTGGGGGGCAAATGTGGCAAATGCGAATACCGGCGAGTGTGCGGTGGCTCGCGAGCACGCGCATTCGGCAGTCTCGGGGATATGATGGCAGCCGAACCCCTCTGTAATTACATACCCGCACCCTTGCGCAATTCCTCTTCATCATGATTAACATCACACGCCTTTGGACCGGAGCCGAGCAACCGGCAGACCACCTGCGATATGGCCTACGCCACGGCGGCATGCACAGTGCCCAAGCAAGCACCGCTGCCTGTGTGCCCATCTCCTCCCGAGCTCGTAAACCCATTGTGGTATGGAATATCACCCGCACCTGTAATCTGCGCTGCATCCATTGCTACGCTGACTCACACGCAGAAAAATACCCCGGCGAGCTTACCTGGGAGCAATGCTGTGGCGTGATTGATGACCTGGCAGAATATGGAGCTAGTGCGTTGCTGCTTTCCGGCGGCGAGCCCCTGCTCCACCCGCGCCTGCCCGACATCTTGGAACGCGCCACGAGCAAGGGTCTCAAAGTCACCATATCGACCAACGGTACCCGCATCACCCCGGATTACGCCCGCATGTTCAAACAGCTTGGTGTAGCCTATGTCGGTATCTCTCTCGATGGTATTGGGGATATTCATGACCAATTTCGCGGGGTAAAAGGCGCTTTTGAAGGTGCTATCCGCGGGTTTCGTCTCTGCGAAGAAGCCGGCCAGAAAACCGGGCTACGCCTCACCCTCACCCGCAACAACGTGCAGAGTATGGAGCAAATCCTGAACTTTATCGAGGAGCAAAACATTCAGCGCGTTTGCTTCTACCACTTGGTTCCCACAGGGCGAGGGGTGGATGTAGCCAGTCTGCAACCGCAGGAAGCCCGCGCTGCCATAGATATGCTCATTGCCCGCGCAGAAGCTTGGCACAACAGCGGGCACACGCGAGAACTCCTAACCGTCACCCAACCGGCAGACGGCATCTACCTGCTGCTGCGCCAACTGAAAGAGGGAAGCCCCCTTGCGGCCCAGACACTCCGCCTCCTGCAGTGGAACGGCGGCGGTGCCAACAGCTCCGGCCGTGGCATTGCCAACATTGATACCCAAGGCAACATCCACCCCGACCAGTTCTGGCAAGGCGTGACCTTGGGTAATGTTAAAACGGAACGCTTCTCCACCGTGTGGGAGGCCTCCCATGCCCCCTCTGCCGCGCAATTGGCTGAACTGCGCGGTAGTGATGACCCGGCAGAACGCCAGAAAAAACTCTCCGGCCGCTGCGCTACCTGCAAACATTTCCACCTTTGTGGCGGCGGATTCCGCACCCGCGCAGCCTTTGCCAACGGGCATTGGTACGGCTCGGATCCCGGCTGTTACCTCACGGATGAGGAAATCCACACCCCGCTACCCGATACCCTAGCATAAAAAATGAAATTTTCCGCAAAAAAAGCATCTTTTATGCTTGCAAGAATCACGGCAATGTGATATTTCTGATTTTGTCATGAAGCGCTTACTCCTTTCTACACTTCTTCTCGGGATGCTTGGCACAGTATACGCCGACATTCAGGCTCCGCCCGCATCCGAATATACCGCTACTCGCAAGCTTGGCCGTGCCGTTGGCAACATCCTTTTCGGTATTGAAGAGCTGCCTGTTACCATGATTCGCTGGAATGAGGCCGAAGGCAACAATGCCGGGTTCTCCGTTGGTATCGTGGAAGGCTTCACTCGTACCATCACCCGCATGGGCTACGGTTTCTACGAGCTGGTCACTTTCTGGGCTCCCACCTACAAGTGCACCTACCGCCCCCCCTACCAGGGCAGCTGCGGGCGTAGTGGCCTTATCGAGTACAACACTTGGTCCGGTTTCACCGAATTCCCCGAGGAGCTCGGCTTCCAGAGCAAGTACGACTACAGCCGCGTCAACTGGCGCTAAAATGGGCTCTCAAGGGCCTATTCCCCAAATCAACTTCATACCACGCTCCGAAGTTGGCGAAACTCTCACACGCCGACTATAAAGGGAGTAGAGCGAAAGAACCTGTCGCCCCAAGCGGCAGGTTCTTTCGCATTCCCACCACCACAAAGACAATGCACTACAACATATCCACCTTGCGGCGCCATGAACGAAGCCTCTCAGAAGAGGAAGCACGCAAGATTCTTCACCATGGCCTATACGGGGTCCTCTCCATGCAACACAGCTCCGGCGGCGGATACGGCATCCCCCTGCACTACGCTTGGGATGGCGGGGAGAGCATCTTTTTTCATGCAGCACCGGAGGGCGAAAAACTGCGCTGCGTGGCCCAGGAGCCCAACGTCTCATTCTGCGTGGTCAGCGAAGGCCGCGTGCTGCCCCAGCATTTTTCAACGGCATATCGCAGCATCATCCTGCAAGGGAACATCAGCCGAGTAAAGGAGGAAGAAACAAAGATGCAAGCACTGCGCCTGCTGCTGCAAAAATACACGCCCAAAGAAATGGAACGCGGGCTACACTACGCAGCACAAGCTGTGGATAAAACGTGCATCCTGCAATTAAACATCCGCTCTTGGAGTGGCAAACATGGCTTTGAAGTGCCGTGAATAGGCTTGACAACTGAGGCCAAAAGAAGCAGAATAGGGGCACATGATACTTCCCATCACACAATACGGCAATCCGGTTCTGCGCGCAGTAAGCACCCCTGTGGAGACGGTGAATGATGAGCTGCGCGAATTGGTGGCAAACATGCTTGAGACCATGTATGAGGCCAATGGCATTGGCTTGGCGGCTCCGCAGGTGGGGCGCAACATCCGTCTGGTTGTCATTGATATCCCCGAGGATGAGGAAGAAAACGCAGAACCCGCCATGGCCACCATCAATGGTGAGCTGCGCCCGGTGCGAAGCATCATGCCGCTTGTATTCATCAACCCGGAAATTGAGCCCTACGGCAAGCAATATCTCTTTACGGAAGGCTGCCTGAGCGTGCACAACATCCGCGCCAACGTCTCTCGCCCGGATCATGTGCGCGCCAAGCTACCCCAGCTGGATGGCAGCACGCTTGAAATAGACTGCGGTGGATTGTTGGCACGCTGTCTGCAACATGAATGCGACCATTTGGAAGGCTTCCTCTTCACCGACCGCGTCTCCTCTGCGGCCAAAATAACCCTCACCAAAAAGCTCAAGAAGCTCGCTGAACGCTACTGAGCCATACCGCGTGCAACATGCAAGCATACACGGTACGGCGAGGCACCTTTACCCGCACCCCGCTTTTGCTGTGGCGCATCAGCCTGAGCGTGCGCAAGCCTATAAGCGCGGGCAACATGCTGGCAAAGCGCAGCTTAAAGCTGCAAAGGCGAGTGCTGTAATCTACCCCATCCCGCAAATAGCGCTCAGCGCGCCGCAGCCACGGCTCTGCCGGGCTACATAGATAGCACCGGCCACGGGTGGCATCTTCCTCCCTATCCCGCAAGATATTCACCAGCTGCAAGCCACACCCGTAGCGGATACCGGCTTCTATCATCAGTTCTTTTCGAGCCGGAGCACAAAAGGATGCGCCCAGCGTTTCCAATCCCAGCTCCGTCCAAAACTTTCCTACGCACCCGGCAACTTGGTAGGTATAGAGGCGCGTTTGTTCATCAGATGTAACGGCGTGCTGCTCCCGGAAATAGCGCAAATCCCACAGCTGCCCCTCCACAATAGTGGCAAGCACCGAGCGAATGAGTGCAGCTTGCCCGGGCGGCATCTTTTGCAGGATTTGCAAACATTCACCAAAGCGACCCAGTAAGACTCGCTCTGCCACGTTTGACTGCGCTGCAGCCAAAACCCCGGACAACTCTTGCAAAAGTTGTTCCTGCTCTGCCGCAGGCAATTCCCCGGCCACAGCTTTTCCCATGCGCTCCAGCACCCACTCGCGCTGCGAGGATTCCGCAGCCGAGGTATCTGCCACGCTATCTGTGGCACGCGCCAGCAAATACCCCAATGCCACACCATCCTGCATGGCGCGCGGAAGCCAGCGAATCGTCAGAAAAAAAGAACGCGAAACGGCCTTGAGCAGTTCACCGGTCAGGGCATCTCCCCCGGGCATGTAGGTGGTGTTCATTTTTTCAACACCTCCCGCAAGGCGCACAAGCAGCGTTCATTTTCCTCCCGGGTACCTACTGTAATGCGCACATACTCCGGCAGCCCATAGCCCCCCATGGGCCGCAATATCACCCCACGTGCCAGCATGGCATCATACACGGCTTTGCCATCCCCCACGCGCACTAGAATGAAATTGCCATGGCTGGGAATGCAGGAAATCCCCCACTGTGCAAAGGCTGTGTAGTATTGCTCCCTCCCGCTCTGCACCATCTGCACCGAACGGGTAATATGCTCCGTATCATCCAAAGCGGCTAGGGCGGCTACCTGAGCCATCAGGTTCACATTGAATGGCGAACGCGCCTTGTTGAGCAAATCTGCAATTTCCGGTGTCGTGACAGCGTAGCCAACACGCGCACCGGCTAAGCCGTATGCCTTGGAAAAAGTGCGCAATGAAACTACATTGCGACCGGCGCGCACATACTTCAGGCAATCAGTTTGCTCGCCGGCAAATTCGATGTACGCCTCATCAAAAGCCACAATCACATGCTCCGGGACGGCTGCCATAAAGGCATCCATTTCTTCCTGTCCCACCATTGTGCCGACGGGGTTGGTCGGGTTGGTAATGAAAACGATGCGTGTTTGCGGGGTGATAGCCGCAAGCATTCCCTGCAAATCGTGGCTCCAATCTGCCTTGTTGGGAACCTCCACATATTTAGCATTGAAAAGCTTGCACATGATAGAATACATGGCAAAGCTATACCGGGCGGCCACCAGCTCTGCTCCGGGTCCCAAACACGCATGGCAAAGCAGCTCTATCAGCTCACTGCTACCGTTGCCTACGGCGGTCTGGCAAAAATCCACCCCATGCCGTGCCGCTATTTTGCTGCGAAGCTCAAACGATGCGCCATCCGGATAAATATGCATCCCGGATGCGGTCTCCTGCATAGCTTTTACCGCCTTCGGCGATGGCCCCAAAGCATTCTCATTCGATGCTAATTTCACAATCTCAGCCGGGTTCAACCCCAATTCTCGGGCCGTCTCGCTGATAGGTTTGCCCGGTTGATATGCCACCAATTCCTGTACGTGACGATTAATATAGGGAGATATGCTCATAGAAGCTTATGTTTGGGGCATTATATACCCGCTATGTCAAAACTCAAGCCTTGATTTAGTATGACGGAAAGTTTAGAATATCTTGCATGAAAAAACGGATTCTTGTTCTTTCACTTCTTCTGCTGCTTGCCTCGCTGATTGTCTTATTCTTTGCACTGCAGCCCACCATTTCTGACGATGAAATGGTAGATGTGAGTGACGCAGCCAAGCTAAGCTTTGAACTACAGGATGAAAGAGAAAAAGCAGGGCTGCTCGACTTTGAATATGAATGGGAGTTGAATCATTCCCCCAATGACACGCTGATACTCAACTCAGGTACGGAGGACGCATTTACCCTTCTGCAGCCAGCCTCTTGGAAAATAAGCTGCCGTTTGCAGGAGGGGAAATGCATTCTCCGCACAGCGCCCCCCCTCTTACGTGCAAAAGATTCCTCTTACCAAGTGCGCTCCCGCTACCTGGCGGAGTTCTCCGCTCCCTTTGTGCAACGCCATCCCGATGGTACCATGCACCCGGTGCGCATCGCTAATCTCGTATGCGAGGTTTGGATTTACCGGCCCTTCTTTCAGAAACCCCTCCACGCCTTTGCCATTCAGGAAATCAAGCTGGATATTATTGATGGATCGGCGGATGTTATACGCCCCATAGCGGCGCTGATGACGGCAAAGGGTATGAAGCACCACTTTGTAGCAAACACCTACGATGCCAATCTCCCAAGCCGATATTGCGGTACGGAACGCGAAAGAATCATCACCCGCATTCTATTCTCCCTGGCATCCATTGATTCAAAAGCATTGGCCGATGCATGCACACCGGAAATCGTGAAATTAGCACAGCAAATACAGAGCCTGCTGATTCACCCCGATGCCCCCTGGCCTGATTGCTGGGGAGATGATGCCCCCATCGCCCGCCAAGCAGCCCGCCGTATCATTCCTACGCTCGTGCGCATGCAGGAAAATGACTGCTATGGCAACCAAGAACTGATTGACTTCATCAACAGCGAATCGTTTAGCCGCATCTTTGGAGAGGACTTTTCTGCCAACCCCTCCCCCCTTCAGGATATGCCCCCTATCATCTTCGAGAAAGTAGAAAATGAAAAAAATTGAAAAAAAATGCAATAAGATGAAAGATTCTCTATAAGCCTACCGTACCCTTAGCAAAGACCGGGGTGAGAGCCGGTCTGAAACAGGAAACTGTTTTCATAGAGTAGGTGTAAGTAAAATGACCGGAAATCAAAAGATTTCCGGTCGTTTTTCTTTTATAATGAGCTTGTTTGCAAAAAAATAGTCACCCGCGGTTCAAAGCCGGCAGGCGGAAGAAGCGCATGGCATTTGCCGTGGTGCAAGCAGCAATTTCTTCAGGGGTGCTCCCCCGCAGTTGCGCTATCTTCTCTACCACATAACGCGTACGCCCCGGGATGTTCACCACGCCACGGAAGGGCTCCGGTGAAAGGAATGGAGCATCTGTCTCTACCATGAAACGGTCTGCGGGGCACCAAGCCGCTACGGCTTGCACATGCTCCGTCTTCTTGAAGGTGATAAGCCCGGTAAATGACACCAGCCCATCCAGCTCCGAGAAAATAGCTTCTGCTTGCTGCTGCGTGCCAATGAAACAATGAAACACAGGCCGTACTTTGGGAAAATGGCGGGCAATGGCAAAGGCATCATCAAAGCACGCAGTACCGGCATTGGCCTTATCTCGTGTATGCAAGGAAATGTTGAGCCCCAGTTCCTCTGCCAAAGCAAAATGCAGCTCCAACAAGTGCCGCTGCCTCGCATAGTATGCTTCTACCGACCAGCCTTCCGGCGGATCCCAAAAATAATCCAGCCCCGTCTCACCAATGGCTGCTTGCGGATGCTGACGACACATCTCTGCCATACGGGCAAAATCGTCATCACTAGCCTCGGTGCAATCCGAAGGATGCACCGCCAAGCAAGGGCTCACAAAATCCGGCCAACGCGAAGCAAGTTCCAAGGTACCAGCCCAATCGTGCGGACCGGTACCTTGTGAAATGCAATGTCCCACGCCCAAGGCCAGGGAATTGCTCCGCAATTCCTCCATATCGCCATATTTGGACGACACGAGGTGGCAATGCGTATCAATAATCATGGTAAGGGGGACACACTAAGAGGCTTTATTCAGCCCAAGTCAACACCACCTTGCCGGATTTGCCGGAGCTCATCACTTCAAAGCCTTCGCGGAAATCCGTGTAGTGCAGACGGTGCGTGATGATGGGAGAAACATCCAGCCCGGAGCGCAGCATGGCGTCCATCTTTTGCCATGTGCCAAACATCTCGCGACCATAGATACCCTTCATCTTGAGTCCCTTCCACACAAAGGTGTTCCAATCAATACCGGAGCCACCGGGCTGGATACCCAGCAGAGAGATATTGGCACCATATGAAGAGTGCTTAATGATATCTTTCAGGCAGGCAGGCGCACCGCTCATTTCCAGACACACGCCATAACCTTCATCAATACCGAGCTCTGTACGGGCCGCATCAATGCTATCGCCACTCAGCACATTGACGGTGCGGTCTGCACCCATCACCTTGGCCAAGTTCAACTTATAATCGCTCACGTCCGTAATCGTCACACTCTTAGCACCGGCCTTTTTGCATACGGCCGCCGCCATCGAACCAATCAACCCGGCACCGGTGATAAGGACATCTTCACCCACCAAATCCCATGAAAGGGCGGTGTGCGTAGCATTGCCCAAAGGATCCAAGATGGAGGCAATTTCCATGGGCATATCCTTGTGAATGCGAATGACGTTGTTCTGGGGGATAGAAAGGTATTCCGCAAAGCAACCGGCGCGGTTCACACCCACCCCCATCGTGTTCGGGCACAGGTGGAAGAGACCCTTGCGGCAGTTGTGGCAATGGCCACATACGATATGCCCCTCACCGGAAACAACTTCGCCCGGCTTGAACTGAGTCACAGCAGAGCCCACGGCTTCAATCACACCGCAAAACTCATGCCCCACATGCATTCCCACGGGGATAGTTTGCTGAGCCCATGCATCCCAATTCCAAATGTGCAAATCGGTACCGCAAATAGCTGTCTTATAAATCTTAATCAGAACATCATTCGGTCCCACTTCAGGCATGGGTACATCCATCAGTTCGAGCCCCCTGTCTGCCTTTGTTTTGACGAGTGCTTTCATGCGGGCTAGTGTACTCCTACCCCCTCATATTGGCAAGAGAATTCTCTAGCATAAAAACACTATTTTTTGCTGGAGTTGTACTCTATTTTTTACTCCCCGGAATAGGTCACTATCACCTTTGCCACAGCTGGCAAGCGTGCAGCCAATTCCTTAGAAAGATGCGACAATCGCGTATGACTGTGTTGTACGGTCAAATCTTCCTCCGGCGGGATGCTTACTATGCACAATCGCTGGTTCCCCGCCTCGTACAATGCCACACTCGTAGGCAGGGGAGCCCCCATCAAAATCATTGTTTGGGTCACATTCTCTTCCCACGCTGCAACATCTCCCACCGGTGTGTCGAAATGAGGCACTTCGCGCAACGCCGGCTCTATATGCACCACAACACGCCGAGCGAGCAAGCGCCTCTTAACCTCCGAACGAAAGGCTCGTACTGCCACTTTCCAATCGCTCAACACCGCATCAGCCGGGAGTTCCAAATCTGCAAATATAATCGGCCCTTCCTCGGTTCGGAGGATAGAAAGGCCATGCACACCGAAACGGTGAGTGAGAGCCGTTTGCCGCACCGCCATCTCCGGGGTGGAGACATCAATTTCCACCGGGTGCATGTGGACCATGGTTTCCGCACCGGGCTGCACATCAGCCACCAGCTGCTCAATGGCATCAGCTATTTCATGCGCCGTATCCATGTGCATGGCGCGGGGCACACAAACCACCATATCTACGCAAGCTTTGGCCCCCACTTCACGCACCCGAAGGCTCGCTATGGGGTAGGCCGGCATGCGCTTGCTCATCGCCGTGCGAATAGTGGCTTCGGCCTCGCTATCGGCCTTATCCATTAGATTATTGATGGTCTTGAGCCCCAGGTTTCGGCAAATATTGAGGATGAGTACAGCCACGACCAAAGAGGCCAAAACGTCTGCTCGCAACAACAGCCAATGAACCCAGCCCCCCTCCGTGGCCATATCGGCAAAAGCGGCCCCGGTGATACCAAGCAACACTGCTGCACTGCTCCAAATATCGGATGCAAAATGCGCAGCATCTGCTTCCAAGGCTGCACTACGGGTCTCCTTTGCCACCCGCTGCAACATAGCAGAGCGGTTCACATCAACCACCAGCGAAATAATGACAACAACGAATGCCCAAACGGAGGTCTCAACATGCAAGGCCGCCGGGTCATCACTAAATAAACGACTAACGGCCTCACTGATGACCCACAGTGCAGTCAGCAAGAGAAGAATCGTCTCCCCGAGCGCCATCAGGTTCTCCACCTTGCCATGGCCATAAGGGTGTTCCTTGTCTGCCGGCATCGCTGCCACTTTTACCGCATAGAGGGTACCCCCCGCAGCCAGCAAATCCAATGCGCTATGCAAGGCTTCCGATAACAAACCCAATGAGCCGGTGAGCAGCCCCACCACAAACTTCATGGCGGTAAGCAGAGCACTCCATATCACTGAGGACAGGGCGGCTATTGACTTTTTGGTATCGGCATCCATATAAGATGAAATAAACTGATAGCCACACGTATGTCTTAAAAGGGTGGCATCTCTCGCAAGGCCGGCGCTTCATCGCTGGATTGCAGCTCTGCAGGAGGGGGTGATACAGGGGTAGGCTGAGAACCGGGTTGAATAATAGGAGCCTCCTCCCCCTGCTCTGCCTCGCCGATGCGCACTCGGGGGCCACTCACAATATTGTCATTGTAGTGAGCGGTAAGAGCCGTTTGCAATTTCATATCCGGATAGCCAATATAGAGAATCTGGCATCGCTCGTTGATGAGCACAGCCATAGGAAGCTGGCGCACTCGGTATGCCATACCGCCACTATTTTCGGCATTGTCCATGTAGCTGTGGGACACCCCAAGCTCTTGCAGCCGCGCACTCCAACTCTCTGTATCTTGGTGCACCGTGATGGGGCAAAATTCCAACCCCGGATACTGTTTTTTCAATGAATCGCCTTTGGCTACCATGCTGCTACCCACTTCCTCATCTACCGACCAGAAGAAAAGCAACATCGTCTTGCCGGGCGTGGGCAGCGCATGCTCCTTACCCTCCATATCACGCACTTTGATTTGGGGCGGAATGCTCCCCACAGAAAGATGGCGCATCACATACGCCAACTCACTGGCCACCTCCGTCACCGTTCCGCTGCCAAATTGCGTCTTTTCCGGGGTCAGGTTGAGAGCTTGTTTCAGGAAGAAAATACGCTTTCCGCGCGCCACGGTTTCGCTACCTTCTGCCGCAGCAATCGTAGGGTTGGTGAGCATGAGGCTCATAGCCAATGCTGCACATCCCCTAGCCGTTGCATCTTGGTTGCGCGTATATACTTTTTCCAAGATTTTGTAGACACGTACACTGGGACTTTCTGCCAATTTAGCACACGAAGCCGCTATATGCGGGCTGTTGTAGTGCCGCTTGTCGATGGATTTGAGCAGTGCATCAGCATAAAAAGAAAGCTGACGAGGCTTCCCTTCAAACAAAGCAGCCAACTGTTGCGGACGATTGATGAACCAGAACACCGCAGGTGCCGCCCAAGCTTCTTCAAAAGCATAAGTGGATACCTTGTGAGTTCCCGGTTTGGCCCCTTGCATGCGCTCTTCAGCAGTTGGCTCCACCCATTCATCCCGCTCTCCGGTTTTTGTGCAAATACTCTTCCACAGTGCAGAAGCAACATCGGCACCATCCGGTTCCGCAATGGCTGCGCGCTGCTCATCCGTCTGCGCCACGCTCAGTGCTGCATCGTACTCGGACAGACGCTGTTGCCAGCGATTCAAGGCATCCTGCATGGCTTTTTCATCTGCCATTGCTGGCGCCATACCAACCAACGCAGCCAAGATTGCCGTTGTGAGCACCTTCTTCATCTTCTGAATGTCTCGGGGTAACTCTTATCAGAACACGTGGTCATCACCAAATCCATAGTTGGCGGCCACATAGTCTACATCCTTATCCCCGCGACCGGAGCAATTGGCAAGTATGGCACCTGTCCCCATCTCGCGTGCCTTGCGCATGGCAAATGCCACGGCGTGGGCACTCTCCAATGCCGGCACGATACCCTCATAGCGGGAAAGCTTGAAGAACGCATCTATCGCTTCATCATCCGTCACGCCCTCATACTTCACACGCCCAATATCGCGCAGGTATGCATGCTCCGGCCCCACGGAGGGATAGTCCAAACCACTGGAAACGGAATACACGGGAGCGGGCTCACCCTTTTCATCCTTGAGCATAATGCTGTTGAAACCATGCATAATACCCTCAGAGCCGTATGCCATAGAGGCTGCGTGGTCTCCCAAATTCGTACCGCGCCCCAAAGGCTCAACTCCGTATATCTCCACCGGGTCATTCAAGAATGCAGGGAACATGCCCATCGAGTTGGAACCGCCACCCACACAAGCACAGACGATATCCGGCAAAATGCCCGTCATCTCTATAAACTGGTCTCGGGCTTCCTCTCCCACCACAATCTGGAAATCTCGCACCATCATGGGGAACGGATGCGGCCCCACCACGGATCCTATGCAGTAAATAGCAGTCTTGTAATCTCTCAAGTACGCCTCGAAAGCTGAATCTACCGCCTCCTTGAGCGTGCGCAACCCGTGTTTCACACACACCACATTTGCCCCCAGCATCTTCATGCGGGTCACGTTCGGTGCCTGCTTGGCAATGTCTACCTCTCCCATGTGTACCTCGCACTCCAAGCCAAAGTATGCTGCCGCCGTAGCCAAGGCCACACCATGCTGCCCTGCCCCCGTCTCTGCAATAATTTTTTTCTTACCCATGAACTTGGCAAGCAAGCCCTCACCCATGCAGTGGTTGAGCTTGTGAGCACCGGTATGGTTCAAATCCTCACGCTTCAGGTAAATCTGGGCACCGCCATTCAAACGCGACAATCGCTCGCAGTGGTATACCGGTGTCGGGCGCCCTTGGAATTGCTTGCGGATACGGCGCAGTTCACTAATGAACTGAGCAGAGTGGCAAATGCTGTTGTACGCCTCGGTTATCTCCTTGAATGCCGGCTCCAATTCCTTGGGCAAATAGGCACCACCAAAACGACCATAGTATCCATTCTTATCCGGGTGCTGACGCAGGTATGTTCTGAAATCCATGACGCCCGGCATATTAGTGTATTTCCCCTCTTCGCGCAAGGCTTTTCCGTGACTTGCGCTCATTTCATTGCTGTTTTTGGTATTCATGTTGTTGTATGTATTGTTGCTTGCTAAAAATGAAGACAAAAAAAAGACCTGCCGTAAGTTCGACAGGTCGCGTTCTTTTTCTCTTGCAAAGATGACAGATACACCAAGCCTCCCCCTTACGGCATTACTCGCAGCAAGGTCCACCACCAACAGGTGCTGTTCATCTCAGGTCTCATGTATCTGCGCTCATTCTCTACCTTTGTTCACCGCTTGTCAAGATTTTTCTCCCCATTTTCGCTCATAGCTGTCCAAAAAGCGTTCTAAAGAAAGAGGGGGCCATGAGGAAAAAAATATCAACGAAATAAAAGAAAACAAAAATGGAGATTGAGTTCTGGGGTGCCAGCTATTAAACTGGCGGTGCTAAAAAAAAATGAACCAA
>JAFQGD010000066.1 GCA_017398355.1 Akkermansia sp.
AGAGCTGTTGCCACGACCCCCGCAGTAGCCCTGGCAGGGTGGCAGCCGTACCCCCGCCGCCCCACCGCCGCACCCCTGCCGGGAGGGGTGGTATTCCTCACTTATTCAACAAAAGCTCCGCACTTCCGGCGGCGCGATACATTTGGAGCTGGGCATGGCGGCCACCGGGCTGCATCAGCACCTGCAAACCGGCCTCTTGCGCTACATACGTTTCGCGCGGGTATGGCTCCAGCACCAGTGTCTCACACTTCCAATTATCATCTGCATAGCGCATCAGCTTAAAAGGCTCCAGCTGCGGACAGGTCATGTACACAACGTCATTCACCTGTACTGCTCGCAGAGATTCGACCATTTCCACCGTCGACCACGGCATTTTGGGTGCATACACCTCACTGTTTTTCAAAACCCGCACACCATTGCGGTATACATGCATGCTGCCGGGGTAGATGAGCAGCATAAGCGCATCACTCTCCGAATAGACAAATGGAATGAGCCGAGCGGCTGTACCAATCGTCGGGGGGAGGATTTCCACACATTCTGTGCCACTCCGGCGCAGTAATCCGCCGTAGGGCTGTACCAAAAAATTCTCAATTCTTTGCGCACCGCGCCGATAGGCCTGCAAATCGAAACGTGTGCTCAACCATGGGCTTAATTCTCCCGCTGTAAATCCGGATAGGTAGGGTGTCTCTTGCATATTCCTCATTTCAGCACACTTTCCTCCGCTCCGCAACGTATTCAAGTACCTCCGCTCATGCTGTCCCCCCCCCGGCTCGTTCCCGACGCAACAAAGAAAAGAGCGGTTCCCTCTGCAAAAGGAACCGCCCGGTATAAAATGTAGCCAATGGGGATTAACCAATCTCAGCGCGGCCGCTGAGACGAGCACCTTCATCCATGGAGAGGGCTCGCGTGGTGATATCACCGGTGATGATGGCTCGCTCGTTGAGGTGGCAGCGGTTGCTGCGCACATTGCCAACAACATGGCCATAAATGTGTACCTCACCGGCTTCAATGTTGCCTTTAATGTCGGCCATTTCACCAATCGTCACCTTGCCGGATTCAGACTGGATTTCGCCCTCGATTCTGCCATCGATGTGCATATCATTCTGGAAGCGGATGGAACCGATAATTTCGATACCGGAAGCCAGAACGTTCGTAGTATTAGTGCTCATGTGTGTGATAATGGGGGGGAGATGTTGAATTAGACCGTCATGATTTCTTTTTCCTTGGCAATGACGAGCTCCTCAATCTTCTTGACGAACTTATCCGTCAACTTCTGAACCTTGTCTTCAGCCAAGCGCACACCGTCTTCAGTAAGGATGTTGTCTGCCTTGAGCTTCTTGATGCCATCCATACCGGCCTTGCGTGCACCGCGCACACGAACGCGGGTATCCTCTGCCAAGCTCTTCACATACTTGCAAAGCTCCTTACGGCGCTCCCCGGAAAGTTCGGGAATGGGCAAGCGTACGGAGCGAGCATCAATAATCGGGGTGATGTTGAGTCGGCTTTCAGCCAGAGCCTTCTTGATATCGTTGAGTGTGCTGGGGTCAAACGGCTGAATGAGAATGGAGCGAGCATCCGGAGTGGATACCACAGCCAAGCTCTTGAGCTTCATGCTCGTGCCGTAAGAGGCCACAAAAATATCCATATTGTCCACGAGAGAGGGGGAAGCCTTACCGGTGCGCACACCTGCAAAATCTGCATTCATGCGCTCTACTGCCTCTTCCATCGAGGTTTCTGTCTCAAACATGAGAGTTTCTTCGTCCATGATAATGATATGTGTTGTAGTTAAATAAAAATCAATCAGAAATCACTGTGCCGATTTTCTCACCGAGCAAAGCGCGCGTGATATTACCGGGTTGGTGCATATCAAACACCATGATGGGCTTGTGATTATCCTTGCACAAGGTGAAAGCGGTCTGGTCCATCACCTTCAACTCACGAGAGATGCACTCCTCGTAGGAAATGGCATCAAAACGAGTGGCGGTGGGATCCTTTTTGGGGTCTGCCGTGTAGACACCGTCCACAGATGTGGCCTTCATCACCACTTCTGCATTAATCTCACAAGCGCGAAGAGCAGCTGCCGTGTCTGTGCTGAAGAAGGGATTGCCGGTACCGGCGGCAAACACAACAACCTGCCCGCCTCGCAGCATCTCGCGGGCATCATTGCGTACATAGGGCTCTGCCACATTCTTCATCTCAATGGCGCTCATCACATGGCAGCGCACACCGGCTTCCTGCACGGCGGAGCAAATGGAAAGTGCATTCATCACCGTGGCAAGCATGCCAACGTAGTCTGCCGTGGGGCGATCCATACCGCGCACGCTGGCCTTGGCCCCGCGCCAGATATTGCCGCCACCCACAACGATGGCAATTTGTAAATCACCTTTTTGCTGAGCTTCGGCAATTTCGCGAGCAATACGAGCTACAATTTCAGGTGAGATATTGTCGCGGCTGCCGGGGGCGCGCAGAGCTTCCCCGCTCAATTTGAGCAGGATACGTTTATATGGAGGTGTTGTTTGGGCACTCATACGTGTGCAGAATATGTTTGTTCCCGGATACTCTGCCACGTTCAGGCTCAAAAAGCGAGCTAAAAATGCGCCAGTGGCGGATAAAAATCAGAAATGAACCTGAATTCCCAAACGGGCGTAAAGGCCGGGATGGGTGCGGTATTTTTCGAGCGTATGGTCGCCATGCTTATCGCGAATGCGGAAAGTATTGTTAAAGGTCATACCCAAATCACCCAACAGCATCACTTTAGATGCACCGGGAGTCATGTTGTACTCTGCACCCATGCCAATGATGCAGTTCGTCATGCGGAATTGCTGGGTCACACTCTTGCGGTGTACTGTCCACACCCCGGAATTCCATTGAAAGAACGGACCCCAGTGAAAACGCTGGGATGCTACACTCACAGCAGACAAACGGGATGCCTGAATGCGCATCTCCCACGTAGGTGCATAGCGCCAACGTACATTCAACACCGGAAAAACGTAGTTCTCGTAATAGTCCGGCATGAAGGCAAAACCCACGGTGTAGTTGAATTGCTCATTGACTTTTGCGGAATATGCCATGTACCCGCCCCAGAAGAAATTGTGGCTCGACATGACATCAAAATCCGTGGAAAGCTGCGGGGTAAACCCAAACTGAATCTGCGCACGCTGCCCTATCGCATGCGATACAGCCACATTCATCCCTACGGTGTAGAGCCGGTCCTCATCTACCACTGCTGAACCGCTGGAGTGAATGTGCGTCAGGCGAGTGGAAAGCTTCGCATCCAAATGCCAGCCCTTCCATACCGCTTTCTCCGGATTAGTGAACGGAATGGTTAAAAAAATATTCGAAACACGGAGATGCCCGCCTTCCGGCCCGCTGATGGACATATTGCCCAAATACTCAAAATAAAAATCATTGGGCACAAAAGCATGTTGTCCGCTGTATGCTGCGGAGGAATTAACACTGGGCGTTGAATACATAGGGTCTACACCCGCAGGTTCATCAAACATCAACACCTCTTCAGATGTAAGGCCAGCCTCGCCTCCGGCATAGGCATCGTATCCATCTTCCCATGCAGCAGCAGCCATTCCTCCACACATCATCAAGGCGCTCATCAGCAGTTGGTATGCTTTCATGTGCTCTATCCTGCCATAAATCGCTTTATAAGGAAAGCTTAAATATTGTCCTCGGAAAATTATTTTATTCAAACAGAAACCAGAAACACCAAGCAATCCTACTACTCAGCAAAAATGAAGAAAAGGGCACAAAAAGCGAGATTCACGAAAGAATTAACTTGAAAACAGGCAGCAGATGGGCTAAAAAGGTGGCAGGGAAAACTACACCCACACTTTAACCATGGAAACGACATTCAAAATTCACGGGCTTTGCGCAGCGACGCACACCCCCATGAACGCAGACGGCTCCTGCAACCCCAACGCAGTGGATGCACAGGCAAAATTCTTGGCCAGCCAAGGCATCAAGTCCGTCTTCATTACAGGCTCCACAGGTGAATCTGCCCACATGCAGCTCACAGAGCGCAAAGAAAACATGGCCGCTTGGGGCGAAGCCGGCAAGAAGTACGGTATTGATGTCGTAGTACACACCGGTGGCAACTGTGTCTATGATGGCCGCGAGCTTGCAGCCTACGCCGCCAAGTGTGGTGCTACCGCCACCGCCAGCAACGCCCCCTGCTACTTCAAGCCGGGCAACATAGATTTGCTGGTAGACAGCCTGGCCGTAGAAGCATCCGGCGCGCCCGAGCTACCCTACTATTTCTACGACATTCCCGTGCTGACACACGTTGGCTTCAATCCCTGCAAGGTTATCGAAGCATGCGCCAAAAAGATTCCGAACTTTGTGGGTGTCAAATTCACCAATCCGGACTTGGCTCTGTACATGGATGCCCTCAACTTTGAAGGAGGTAAGTACGACATTCCCTGGGGTGTGGATGAATGGTTCCTGGGCGCATACGCGACCGGCGCAAAAGGTGGCGTAGGCTCCTCATTCAACTATGCGCCGAAGCTTTACAATGACATCATGAAAGCCGTAGATGCCGGCGATTTGGCAGAAGCACGCCGCCTGCAGCAGCTTTCCGTCACGATGATTAACATCATTGCCGGCAAGGGCTACATGGGCTGCTGCAAGTACCTCATGAGCGAATGGACCGGGGTAGACTTCGGCCCGGCTCGCCTTCCCATGGGCAAGCAGGACAAGGCCACCTTGGATGCCCTCAAGAGCGAACTGAAGGCTATCGGCTTCTACGATTGGGCCATCTACAAATAAAATCACACCCCGCCTCCTCATGGACACCAAAGCACTTGGCGAATTTTACAAAGACAAGCTGCTCAATGAGGTTGAGCCGTTCTGGTTTCCCCGTTCACTGGATACAGTGAACGGGGGGCTCTACCATTGCTGCGCCGCAGATGGCACACTGGTGGATACCGACAAGAACGTATGGGCACAAGGCCGCATGGCATGGATGCTCCTCACCTGCTACAACAGCATCGAAAAACGCCCGGAATGGATGCAGTATGCGGAAAGCGCCCTCACATTCCTTGAGGAGAAATGCGTTGACCCTACTGATGGGCGCATGTATTTCCACATGACGGCAGATGGCACCCCCATCCGCAAACGTCGCTATGCTTACAGCGAATGCTTTGCAGCCATTGCATGGGCTGCGCACTACGGTGCCACCGGTGACCCGCACAGCGCAGAGCGCGCCCGCCATTGGTTCGATATCTATGCCGATATCTTCTTTACCCCGGGCAAAATGGCACCCAAGAGCACGGGCAACCGCCCCGGTGAAAACTTGGGGTGCCGCATGATTATGATTGTCACCGCCCAAGAACTGCGCCGCTATCTGGGAGATGCGGATGCTTTCTACACCGGGTGGATTGACCGCTGCATAGATGATTTGCAGAGACTCTTCCTGCACGAAGACATCAAAGCAGTGCTCGAAAATGTGGCACCGGATGGCTCCGTCATCGACCACTTTGACGAGCGTATCCTCAACCCCGGGCATGATATTGAAGGCGGCTGGTTTGTTTTGGAAGAAGCACGCTACCGCGGTGGCGACAAAAAGCTCATTGAAATTGGCTGCAAAATGATAGACTGGGCACTGGAGCGAGGCTGGGACAAGAAGTATGGCGGTTTACTGTATTACACAGACGTCTACAACAAGCCGATCCAGGAGTACTGGCACAACATGAAGTTCTGGTGGCCGCATGATGAAGCCCTCATCGGCACCTGTTTGGCCTATGTCATGACCGGCGATGAGAAATACGCCGAATGGCATCAGCGCATTCATGATTGGTCTTTTGAGCACCTGCAAGACAAGGAGCATGGCGAGTGGTTCGGCTACTGCAACCAAGATGGCACCACCACCAACGGCCTGAAAGGCTCCATGTGGAAGTCTTTCTTCCACCATCCCCGCGCCCTCTGGTGCTGCGCTCACTACTTCGGCGCCATTCCCGCTCCGTCTACCGTCAAATAATTAAGATTTATCACATATAAAAAACAACCATGATTATCGGCATTCTCAACTCCGGTGGCGACTGTCCCGGCATTAATGCAGTTATTGAAGGTTTTGTCACTGCGGCGTACAGTCGCGGGTGGCGTGTCATTGGGTTCCATGATGGCTTCGAAGGGCTCCTGCCGATGGTGGGCGGTCGCCGTTATGAAATCCTGACACCCAACAAAACTCACAAGATTCGCTCCAAAGGTGGCACCATTCTTGGTACCACCAACACGGGCAATTTCAACGTGCGCGTTAACAAACTCGGCCACGCCTCTGTAGAACCTTCTGTAATGGACAAAGCACGCAAGACCATTACGGCATTGGGCTTGCAGGCACTGGCCGTCATCGGCGGCAATGGTTCGGCCCGCACAGCCAGCCTCCTCTCCGAAGAAGGGCTTCCGGTTATCTCCATTCCCAAGACCATCAACAATGACCTCTGCCCGGCCTCCGACTTCACCTTCGGGTTCCAAAGCGCCGTATCGGTGGTATCGGAATCAATCGACCGTATACGAACCACGGCCAATTCACACCAGCGCATCATGGTCATCGAGGTGATGGGAGACCTCTCCGGCTGGATTGCCCTGCACAGTGGTATTTCAACGGCTGCAGATGTTGTGCTTATCCCCGAGATACCCTTCGACCTGCAGAACGTCATCGAATGCGTGAAAGCACGCAAGGCATCCGGTCAGCGAGAAATCATCGTGGTTGTTGCAGAAGGCGCCCGTCTCAACGGCAGTTTGGTCACCGTCCGCAATAAGGACAACGGCGATGAACGCTTGGGTGGCATCGGCAACAAGATTTCCCACATTCTGGAAGAAGCAACCGGCATTGAAGCTCGCTACTGCGTGTTGGGGCACACCCAGCGCGGCGGCAGTCCCTGCCCCTTCGACCGCATCTTGGGTATTCGCTTCGGCGTAGAAGCCGTCAAGCTCATTGAGCAAAACACATTCGGTGTATCCGTTGTATTGAACGGTCTCAACGTGGGGCACGTACCCATCAAAGAAGCCATTGCAGAGCCCCGCATGGTGCGCTCGGACAGTCAAATCGTCCGCACAGCTAGGGAGTTGGGTGTCATCTTTGGCGATTTGCCACCGGAAGAACTCTACGGCCACGGCAAATCGGAAGAGGAAACAACATCAACAGAGGGCAAGGAAGGCAAAAAGCCCCGTAAGACGTGCAAAAAATAAGCATGAGCATCAAAACTACATTATCAGCACTCGTCGCAGCTGCAAGCGCCCTGCTCTTGAGTAACTGCGAAAGCCTTGAACAACTGTCGGGCAGTGGCTCTACGGAGGCTCCCAGCTATGTGGCCATGGAGACCAACTCCGGGCGTATCCTGTATGCCACCAACGCCAATGTGAGACGCCCCATCGGCATGTTGGCCAACATTGCAACGGGTATCATCGTCTTGGACTGGGTCAAATCACGCGGCATCAATATGGACACCATCTTGACTGTGCCGGAAACCGTCACCCAATGGCCACGCACCAACCTCCTGAAATTGAAACCGGGAGATCGCATCTCCCTACGAGATGCTCTTCACTCCACCATCATGTGGGATGATAGCGCCTGCGCAGCCACACTAGCCAGAGCTTGCGGCTCAACCATCAGCTCGTCTGACCCGGATGGTGCATTCGTTGCACAGCTCAACCAAATGGCTCGCACCATTGGCATGACTAACACACGCTTCAAGGGGAGCAACGGAGCCGTCATCTCCTACGCATCCGCTCGCGACATGGCACTACTGGGCATGTATGCCATTGAGAACCCCGGTTTCCAATCCATCTGTTCTCAGCGCTCCTATACTGCCACCATCAACGGCACAACAACACGCCAAATCACCAACTCCAACTCCATGCTTGCCCAAAGCAACGTGGATGGTGTAAAAGCAGCGCGTTCCAAGACAGCCGGGGCATGCCTCATCGCCTCTTCCAAGCGTGCATCCGTCAAGCGGTACAATCCGCAGCTCAACAAAGAGTCTACCTATGCGCAGCGCCTTCTCGTCGTTGTGCTGGGCATGCCCTCCTCCCAAAAGCGATACAACATGGCTTCCGACCTCCTGCGTGATAGTTGGGGCGCTTGGGAAGATTGGCAGAAGACAAATGACTTCCAAGATCCCAACAAATTCATCATTCTCCCACACTAAACTCTCATGAATATAGGTATTCTCAACGCCGGCGGCGATTGCCCCGGGCTTAACGCTGTGATTGAAGGCGCAGTCGGCGCCGCCGCCGCTCGCGGTTGGAACGTCTACGGCTTCTATGACGGCTTTGAAGGTCTTCTCTCCACGCCCGAAAACGAGCGCTGGAAGATTCTCACCCCCCAGAACTGCCATAATATTCGCTCTACGGGCGGCACCATCTTGGGTACTGTCAACAAGGGCAATTTCACCGTTAAGAGTGGCGTGGGTGGTCGCATGGAAATTGCCCCCGAAGTGCTGGAACGCAGTAAAGAAACCGTCAAGCGCCTTGACCTTAAGGCACTCATCGTAGTGGGTGGCGATGGTTCCCAGACCATTGGGCAGGAGCTGCGCAAGATTGGTCTTCCCATTGTAGGGGTGCCCAAGACGATTGACAACGACCTGGGCGCCACAGACTACACCTTCGGCTTCTGGACGGCCGTTTCCGTTGTAAGCAACAACTTGGACCGCCTGCGCACGACTGCAGATTCCCACCAGCGCATGATGGTGGTGGAAGTCATGGGGCGCCATGCCGGTTGGATCGCTCTGTACGGTGGCATTGCCGGTGGTGCAGATGTCATTCTGCTGCCGGAGATTGAGTTCAAGCTGGAAGACATCGTCCGCAAGGTGGAGCTTCTCAAAGCCTTGGGGCAGCGCGAAATCATCGTCGTGGTATCAGAAGGAGCCAAGATTGGTGGCAAGCTGCTCACGCTGGACGAAGAAACCAAGGGTGAAGTCCGCTTGGGCGGCATTGCCTCGTTCCTCTCTACCAAGTTGGAAACCATCACCGGCATTGAAACCCGCTACTGCGTGCTGGGCCACATCCAGCGCGGCGGTTCCCCCATCCCCTACGACCGCGTGCTGGGTGTACGCTGTGGTGCCAAAGCCATCGACCTCATCGAGGAAGGCAAATTCGGCGAAACCGTTGCACTACACCGCAACGATATGGTTTCCATGCCGATTGAAGAGGCCGTGCGTTCTCTGCACTTGGTGGACAGCAAGAGCCAGCTTATCGAAGCCGCCAAGGAAATCGGCATTTCCTTCGGCGACGACAGTAAGTAACGAAAACTTTCCCTTAGCACACAAGCAGGTGGCGGGAAGCGATTCCCGCTGCCTTTTTTTATTCATCCGGCAAGCGCCCTAGCTCTATCGCCCGATTCAGAGCTTGGCTATACATCTGCGCCACCGGGGCAAAGCCGAATATACCGGCCACCACACGCGCACAAGGCCCCACCAAAGCATTATTATAATCCCCCGCGCTGCGGTCGTACGACTTCGCAATTTTTTCCTGCATCGAGAGAGAAGCAGACACCGCCCTGCACACCTGCACCAAATCCGCATTGCTGCGCATCGCAAGGTTGTTCTCTATCACCGCCACAGAATCCCCCATGCGTTGTCGCAAGCCCAACTCCGTCTCGCGCAGCCCCTTCAACCCTCCGGGGAGGGGAGCGTACGGGCGCGCAGAAAGAGCCAACCGGGAGTCCTCCGTTAACCGCCTCAAATCCCGAGGCAGCATAGCCCCCGCCGGCAAGCAGGATGAAAAGGCATCCGCAAAATACCCCAATCGCTCATTGCGCTGCGCCGTCACCCGGCTCCATTGCAACCAAGCATCCTGCACCTGCCCCCGCAAAAAATTTAACTTATGATAAATGGAAACAAGCCAGGCTCCCACCGCCACCAGTAATCCTAATGAAACCACGTAGATCATGGCCCCATTCTCCCCCGCCCCGCTGCCTTTTTCAAGAAGTTAGAAATAAACATTAGGCCGCTTCCCACCCTTGTTCACAAGTGCAATTGCTACAATACACCTTTCCCGTTTGGAATAATACCGTAGTTAGATGGCGGGTTCATTGTTTTCGTTCCGGGGTGAGCCCGGAGCATCATCAAATTAACGAACCGAAAGGCCCGGAGCCTAAAATCTGCCACTCATCGGATAGGCCTCCCCCTCTATGCCGTATTTCTCATGCCGAACCTGCTGAATGAGAGCAACAAAGAGCAGTTTAAAAGATGCGTTTAGTGCGCCATGAGAGGGGCGGAGCTTAATCTGCGCACCAGTCGAGGTAGCGGAAGAAGAGCTGCTGGCCGTAGAAGAGCCAGAAGAAAGCACCGGCAATGAAAAATGGGCCGAAGGGCATGGGCTGCCCGCGCCCGATGCGCGAGATAATAGCCCAGAAGATGCCGATGAAGCTACCCGCCACCAAGGCAAAGAGCACCCCCTGCCAACCGCAGAGCGCACCAATGGCCATGGCAATGAAAGCATCTCCGCTCCCCATGGCCTCACGCCGCTGCACAAGACCGGAGCATGTACCGGAGAGCTTTTCGCAGTCCTCCAGCGAGACGACCTGCCCATCCGGCAGTTGCACGCAATCCACTTGGAAGAGGAGCGCCCCCTGCTCTGCACCTAATTCCGGCGAGGTTGCATCCAACAATTCCACACGGTTGGAATTTTCCAAGAACAAATCGCTCCAAGAATAGGCTTCCTCTCCCACGCGGAGTTCCAAATCCTCCTCTTTTTGTTGCAATGACCAAGTGCAAGAAGCCTCAAAAATCCGTTTTTTATTCCCAAACAAGCCGCGCCCCAGCAAGGCCACAAGCTTGAGCAAAATAAAGCCCGACACCGCTCCCGCGAGGGCCCACATCAATCCTTCCGACATATCAAGGGCCTGCCCCTCTACCAACCATGGGCTAAGCGCAGCCGCCAGCACACCAAGGGCCGTTGCCGTCCATGTCAACGGGGGAAGCACCACCATTTGCTCCCAGTCAATGAAGAAGACGGCCACCATGCAGGCAGCCCAGGCGCACAGCAAAGCCTGCGTCAGCACATCAGTGCCGGCAAAGCTCCAAGCCAAGGCGGCAAATAGCCCGGCCGTACCAAGCTCCACCCACCAGTAACGCATGGGAATGCGCGCACCACAACACGCCGCCCGCCCCCGCAAAAGCAACCAGCTCACAATAGGCAAGTTCAAATACCACGGGATGGGAGCCTTGCACACCGGGCAAAAGGAACGGCGCGGCTCGTTCACGCTCATCTCCCGCGGCATGCGGTAAATGACGACATTGAGGAAAGACCCCACACATGCCCCAAACATCGCAAAGCAAAGGGGCAACAGCCACGGGGTTTCCTGGCTTATGGATTGGGTCAGGCTATAGAGCAAATCCTGCATAGGGCATAGTGTAGCACGTCTCTGCTACGGCTCAAGGTAATTTTGCGTTATCAGCGCTCAAGATAATTTACGGCGGGTAATCGCGTATACCTTATCTCCATGGCGCACTTTTTGCTCGATGGCCACCAATGCACGTTTTCCTTTTGGCACCACATCCATGGGGACGGTTTCGCCCTGCTCGTTATCACAGCGAACTTCCGGCACCACCAAGCGCACAATACCTGTTGTGCAGCCGGTGATTTCAATCTTATCACCGGGAGCAAGGGAGCCGGCTTCCAAGCGAATTTCCGCCACCTTCACCTTGGGGAACCAGCGCATCACACGGCCGAGGTGGTGGCGCTGTTCCAGAGCCAAACTGTTGGAGCAGCCACTCCAAGTCTCCCACTCCTCGCCCAAATAGTAGCCACCATGCCAGAATTGGCGGTTGAACACATGCATAAGCCGCTCCTCCCACGCCGGCACTTTCTCCGCACTCCACTCCCCGGCAGCACATGCCTGCACGGCTTCTTTGTACACGGATGTCACCGTGGACACATAGGCCTCTGAGCGCCCACGACCTTCCAACTTGAACACAGACACCCCGGCCTCCACCAACTGGTCTATCACCCGTATGGTGCAAATATCCTTGGGGGACATGATATACTCATTATCAATATCCAACTCAAAGCCAGTCTCTGTATCTGTGACACGGTATTTACGGCGGCAAAGCTGGAAGCACTGCCCCCGGTTAGCGCTGTGGTTGTATGCCGCCATGCTCATGCCACATTTGCCGGATATACCGATGCAGAGGGCACCGTGCGCAAAAATTTCGATACGCACCAACTCACCGGACGGACCCTTGATTTGCTCGCTACGGATACCTTCGATAATGTGGCGTATCTGGCTCAACTTCAATTCACGGGCCAGAACCATCACATCTGCATACGCAGCAAAAAAGCGTACCGCCGGCAGGTTGCACACATTGGCCTGCACCGAGATATGCACCTCCAGGCCGATGCTGTGGGCATACGCAATGACTGATAAATCAGCCGCTATCACGGCATCTACACCGGCGGCCTTTGCGGTGCGGAGCAGCTCTTGCATTCCCTCCACCTCCTCATCGTACACGATGATATTGCACGTCAGGTATGCCTTTGCCTTGCAAGCGTGGCACAAACGCACCACTTTCGGCAAATCTTCCGGGGTGAAATTCACCGTCGAGCGAGCGCGCATGTTGTACTTGCCCACACCAAAATAAACACTATCTGCCCCGGCTCTCAATGCGGCAGCCAATGATTCAAACGACCCGGCCGGAGCCATGATTTCCATTCCCTGCATGCGCGTTAGTGTACACCAGCTCCGGGTGTGGGTCAAGTGAAAGGGTTTAAAAGCTACGCAAAAGCATTTTACACATTTTGTTGAGACGCTGACAAAATGCGCAGCAGGGGACGAGATGGAAAAGACTTGCAATGAGGGGAGGAATAGAGTATTATCCCGCGCGTCATGACCGAATTGCCCAAGGCTTACGAACCGACCGTTGTTGAAGAGAAATGGCAGTCCCGCTGGATGCAGGAGGGCTGCTTCCATGCCGACCCGCAGTCCTCCAAACCTGCATATAGCATTGTCATCCCCCCGCCCAACGTGACGGGTGTACTGCACATGGGACATGTACTCAACAACACCATCCAAGACATTTTGGCTCGCCGCGCCCGCCAAGAAGGCAAGGAGGTTCTCTGGCTTCCCGGCACAGACCACGCCGGCATTGCTACCCAAGCGCGTGTGGAAAAAGAACTGGCCAAGGAAAATCCCCCCCGCACCCGCTACGATGTCGGCCGTGAGGATTTCGTCAAGATGGTATGGGAGTGGAAAGAAAAGCACGGTGGCATCATCATTAAGCAGCTCAAAAAGCTCGGCTGCTCCTGCGACTGGGAACGCGAACGCTTCACCATGGACAACATCTTCGCCCCCGAGGTAGCTCGTGCCTTCGCCGAACTCTTCAAACAGGGGCTTATTTACCGCGGTCGCCGTATGGTCAACTGGGATCCCGTCCTGCGTACTGCTCTCTCGGATGAAGAAGTCATCATGACTCCCTCCAAGAGCAAGCTTTACACCATCCGCTACAAACTCGCAGATGGCAGCGGGCAACTGCTTGTTTCCACCACCCGCCCCGAAACCATCATGGCAGACGTAGCCGTGGCCGTGAACCCCAAAGACCCGCGCTTTGGACACCTTATCGGCAAAACCGTCATCCGCCCCTTGGTGGAAACAGAAATCCCCATCATTGCAGATGACCACGTGGAAATTGACTTCGGTACGGGTGCGCTCAAGATTACCCCGGCACATGACCGAACCGACTTTGAGGTAGGCATGAAGAACAATCTGGAAATCATTGATGTGCTGACTGCAGATGGCCACATCAACTGCCCGGATTGCCCCGAACTGCACGGCTTGGATCGCTTTGTAGCACGCGATAAATCCATTGAACTCATCGAGGCCAAGGGCCTGTTGGAAAAGGTGGAAGACTACGAAAATAACGTGGGCATTTCCCAACGCTCCGATGTACCCATCGAACCGCGTCTCAGCATGCAGTGGTTCCTCAAGTACCCCTGCGTGCAAGAAGCAGCAGAAGCTGTAGCCAGTGGCGATATCGTCTTCCGCCCTGCGCACTGGGCCAAGACTTATGCCCACTGGTTGGAAGGCATTCAGGACTGGTGTATCAGCCGCCAGCTCTGGTGGGGCCACCGCATCCCCGTGTGGTACCGCAAAGAAAAAGCCACCGCATTGCAGGAAGCCACAAAGCTGGATGTGGAAGATGCCGCCGCGGGGGATATCTACGTAGGCGTGGAGCCACCCGCCGATCCGGAAAACTGGGTGCAGGACGAAGACGCGCTGGACACATGGTTCAGCAGCTGGCTGTGGCCCTTTGCCACCATGGATGATGAGTGCCGCGCCAAATTCTACCCCACCAGCGACCTCGTGACCGGGCCGGATATCATCTTCTTCTGGGTAGCCCGCATGATTATGGCCGGTTACCGCTTTGCAGATGGCAAGCCCTTCTCCAACGTTTTCTTCACCTCCATCGTCCGCGACCTACAAGGCCGCAAGATGAGCAAATCCTTGGGCAACAGCCCGGACCCGCTCGACCTCATCGCCCGCTATGGGGCAGATGGCCTGCGCTTCGGTCTCATGCGCATTGCCCCCACCGGCACAGACGTTAAGTTCGACGAAAAACAGATTGAGGAAGGCAAGAACTTTGCCAACAAGCTATACAATGCAGCTCGCTTCCGCATGATGCAGGGAGAAGCCGGCACCGACCCAGCCCCGCGCTTCACCGCTGTGCATATTGACATCCTTGCCAAGCTCAAGGAACTGCACACCAGTGTGGCAGAGGCCTTTGCCAAGTACGAATTCAACACCTACACACAATCTCTTTACAGCTTCTTCTGGAATGAGTACTGCTCCCTGTTCCTCGAAGCGGTCAAGAACGACCTTCGCGATGGCGCTGATGCAGCTGTGCGCAATGCAACCCTCTACACTATCGACACGGTGCTGCGCCACTACTTGGCCTTGCTGGCTCCCATCATGCCGCACATCGCAGAGGAACTTTGGCAGAGCTTGGGCTTTGCGACCCGCAACGGTGGGCAGCCGCTCATGCTGACGGAACTGCCCAAGGCAGACGCGTTGCTTGCCGGGTTGGATGACATGGCCATTGCCAAGGCTCGCGCCACGGCATCCGCCCTCTACGAATCTGCCAACCGCGCACGTAACCTCAAGGCCGAATACAACTTGGCCACCAACCGCAAGGTGCGCTTCATCCTCAAGCCTGTTGCCCCCTTGGATGCCGACACCTGCGCGCGTCTGGCACTCTTGGCCGGTGCGCTTTCCGCAGAGGCTAACACCGAATTCGAAGCCCCCAAAGGCACGCCCACTACGTTGACACCTTTCGGTGAACTTTTCCTGCCGCTTGAGGGCTTGGTTGATGTGGATGCAGAACGCACCCGCATCGGCAAGGAACTGGAAAAAATCACCAAGGAAATCTGCAAGAGCCAAGCCAAACTTGGCAACGCCTCCTTCGTAGACCGCGCCCCTGCCGCAGTGGTAGACCAAGAACGCGCCCGCCTTACCGAATGGGAGACACGCAAAGCCCAGCTCGAAGCTATGCTGGCTGCGCTTGCCTAAAGATACAATCCCCATCGCGCCCGCCCGCTCTCCTATGCAAGGAATCCTCGCAAGTCTCAGTGCAGAAGAACAAGCCACACTCAAGCTCTGTGGCATATCCCAGGATGCACAATTAGCACGCACTTCTGCTGCCCTCTTGGCGCGAGACCTGCAGCGCTGCAAGGAACTCTTCCCCTCCCAGACTTGCGAGATTCCCCCGGCAACCCTTCAGCGCATTTGCGAGGAAGCTCGTCGGCAAAACCAAAGCGGCGACACGCCTGCACAAACTGAGCAGAAAAAAAAGGCCACACATGAGAAGAAAGACGGCTTATTCTTCACTCGTGCTTGCCCCACCTTGGTTCTGCACAGTCGGCACAGAAGCCGCTCGCGCACGGAGGGGGGCACGCCGGCTCTTCCGCTCAGCGCAACCGACGAAGAAATCACGAAACAGGAATCGGAAATTATAATTGAGAAGCGTTCTTCCGACCGCCAAGAACGCATTGGGGCGGCTGCCGCATACGACTACCACAATGCAGTACACAACACGCACTCTGTAGCTGTTTATCTGGGGGCATGGGCCACCATTCTCTTGGTGCTTGATGTCTGCGCTGTCATCATCATCCCGGTGCTCGTTATCTTGGGATTCGACATCAAATTAGATATTCGAGAAATGGGAATCGGCGCAGTTGTCTGCGCCCTGCCATACATTTGCCTCAACGGCCGCGCCGTCTGCTCCGTGTGCCGGATTGGTATCTTCTCTTTCAAGAAATATTCGCACAACAGGCAAGCGCATTGGATGCCTTTGCTTGGCTGCGCTCTCCCCACGGCTTTGCATGTGGCGTTCCGTTTCTGGTTCCGTTGCCCCGCTTGCGGTACACCGCAAAAACTCTTCCGCCGCCCACGGCATCGCCGTTAATTCAGAACCTACCCCTTTGGTATGTATCCTTCCTACTTCCACCACTCCCTCCTTCTGCTGGCTACCATAGCATGCGTTGCCGGCGCGCAACAGGATGCGATGCCCAGCACGGATACCCACCAATCCCTCGCCAAAGAATTGGTAGACATTCTCTCGCAGACCGAAATACAGCTGAACTCATGCACGGATGAAGCCAGCATTACTGCGGCCATCCCCGTGCTCTTGGAACTCTCCCAACGCACAGCCAAACTCAAGCAAAGGCAAAAAGCCCTGCCCGAGCCTACCGTGCAAGATTATCTCGCGGCTCAGAACTTAGTAGGAGATTTCAATACCCTCGCCCAAGCGATTGAGCAACACATCGCCCGCCTTCAGCGCGAAAATCTCCTCTCCCCACAGCTGAAAAAAATACTCCTCCCCTAAGGGGATGCTGGCTGAGCTCCCGAGGATAATGAAATAATTGCGCTTGTTAGGCTTTTTTTCTCTTGTTTCTCTGTACAAGCGGATATAAAATGCGCTTGATAATCATATATGAGGCTGCTTTTATCTGCGCCTCTCCCCACACATTCCACTTCTGCTCCCCCTTTCTCTCATCATGAAACTTCATCTCCCCCCTTCCCTTCGCCGCGCTCTCATTGCCCTCTTCTTCTGCCCCGCTTTCTGCATCTCTTCCTCTTTCGCGGATAATAATGAGGATGATATCTTGCTCCTTGCTGAGGACCTTTCTTACAGGAATATTGTGAGCACCAAAACAATGTGGAGCGATTGGAGTACGGAAAACTATTGTGCAGGGGGCTCGGCACTCGCCAAAAACACAAGTAAACTGGAGTTCAAAAACTACGGCACAATCGATGTCATAGGAAACGGGAAAAGTATTAGTTACAATGTCGCATACGGAAATATTCGATATTTTGGCGGCGCTTTGCAAGGAGTAGGAGCGGAAATCGCAGATAACATAAATGTCAATATAAACGATAATTATATCAGTATCTCCGGCACCCGAAATTCTGACATGATGGTTGTGGGTAAAATTAAAGTTGAAGCCCGTGGTGGTGCCATTGCATCTTACTATGCAGAAGATGCGACCTCAAATAGTGGCGTACAATCAGGCAATGTACTGATGTCAAACAACGAAAACCTCTCTCTGTGCAGAAATTATATTAATATATTAAACTGCGACAAAAATGGAAGCATCTCAGAGCAATTAAAAAAGGCATACGGTGGTGCCATTTATGGAAGCAACGTGACAATTTCTGACAATGGCAGCATAACTATTTCTGACAATTACATAAAATCCGACATTGCTAGCCAATACACATACGGTGGTGCTATTTATGGTACCACCCGTATAGAAAGCAACAGGGGAGATATCACCATTAGTGGCAACAGCGCAGAATGTGGTGGAGCCATTTCCGGCACCACAATCATAACAGGCAATTTAGGGAAGATTTCTATCTATGAGAACGCCGCTGTTGAGGGTGGCTTTGTCAACGGGAATCTGACAATGACGGGCAATCAAGACATCGAATTTTGCCGAAATTCTCTTTTAGAAGGAACAAAACCTACAGGCTCAGTCGCCAAAGGGGATGCATTAACATTGGAGGGCAACAAGCACATCCTCATCGAAGACAACGATTATACGGCCTTCGCCGTGACAGAAGTACAATTGAAAGGCAATAGCGGCGGCATCACCCTGAAAGACAATGAGATTGTCTTTCAGTCGACAAATATTAAAGTAGAAAACAACGGGCACATCAGCATCAGCAACAACGCTGCTGCATTCTCTGCGAGCAATCTGACCATCCACGGCAACAGCGGTATCGAATCCATCGGAAACAGGGGAACCATTTTCTCGGGCAGCAGCGGGGTGAGCATCTGCGGCAATGGGGATATCAATCTGCATGATAACAAGGGTTCCGCCTTGTATTCCGATGGTGGTCTCATCACACTGGCTCATAATGAGCAGGTGCAAATACTCAACAACACAGGCTATGGCATCAATGGGAACGCCCTGGAGATATACGATAATGCGGAAGTTACCCTTCGCGGGAACACGCAAGGCATTAAAATTGGCAGCGGGGATGTAGTTTTATCCACCCACAAGGATAACATCATCGGCTTCTACGACACCGTTCAAAAGGGAGCGGGTGGCAACATCTTCATCAACGCAGATTATGAGGATACCCAAGGGGTACTGCAACGAGCAGCGGGGGCAATCATCTTTGGCGGCCAAGCAGAGAGCGCACTGCAAGCACTAGCCACCCAATATGGCGGCACGCTGCGGGTGGAAGACGGGGCAACGCTTACCTTCAACGGATATCAGACCTACACCAACCGCCAAGCGGTGCTGGAACTGGCAAATGCCACACTGAGCACCGGAGCGTATGATACCATCTTGGGCAGCGGGCACAGCATACGCACAACAGGCTGTGCCACGCTGAGCGCGGATGAACTGGTGCTGACTCATGGGGCGGTGCTGGAGCTGGAGCTTTCGCGGGAGCACCTGCAAACAGCCGCCCTTAGCTTGAATGCCAACGTGTTTGCCGGGGAATTACAACTGGACTTGACAGCGGCAGAGAACTTGGCGGCCGGCAGCTACAAGCTGATTACGCTGGGTACCCCCGAGCAGTGGTTGAGCGAGGAGCTCTGGAGCAGCGAATGGGTGAAAGTGAGTGGCTTGAATGCAGATTTTGCGGATTTGGCGTGGTCCGGCGGCACGCTTTACCTCAATTATAAGACCAACACGCCCGTTGCAGATACTGCAGAGGCGTTGGATTTCACCTGGCAAGCCGCCTACAAGCTCCCAACCACCGGCTACACCACAGCCACGGTATCATCTGCTGCCGCCATGCAAAACTACGCAGATAATGCCGCCAAATTGGCCCTGAGCATAGCGGGGGATATACGCTTGGCCGCAGCAGACGCGCCTCGGTGGGCAGCCGATAGCCCCTTGATGCAAACCGAACATCTCATCCTGGCGGGGCGCAGCACCGGAACAGACACGCTGGAAGTGATGGATGCCGCGGGCAAACTGACGGCGGGGAGCCTCACCCTGGCCAACTTGGCGCATGTGACCCTGAAAGAAAATGATGCGAACTTGGTATCCGGCGAGATGGAGATACGCAACAACGGCGTTGTCGTCCTTTTCTCCAACAACGCTGAGATTCAGAACGGCACCGCCCTCACCATCGCAGACAACGGGTTCATCTGGGTGAGCGAAAATGCCGTGACTCCTTTCACCATCAGCGGGGATATCATCCTGAGCGGCACCACGGGCAAAGCAGAATTTTGCTACAACAGCTCGGTAATCTTCAAGGCAGGCGGAGATGCAAAAATCATCGACAACTCCGGCATGGTACTCTTCAACAACAACAAGCTGATAGAGGCGAAAAACGTGTTCATTGAAAGAAATGAAGACTTTTGCATCCAAAATGGCGGTTCCATATCGGCAACGGAAAATATCACACTGAGCAATGATAAAAAATTAGAGTTTTCCCACGTCGGAACAGCCTTGCAAGCAATGGAAAACGTCAATATCAGCGGTAATGGCGATATCATTTTTTCCGCTTGCAACAGAGCAATAGAGGCGACAAACGGGGACATCACCATATCGGGGAATACAGGCAATATCGACATAGATGCGGCAGACGCCTACTACAGCTCCATAGAAGCCACGAACGGAAGTATTATCTTCCGCGACAACGCAGGCTATTTGAAGATACAGAACGGTGGCTACTCATCCTCCGGCTTGTGGGCAGCCGCCAATATCACCCTGCATGGGCAGGGTGGGGAAATCTATATCGGCAATAATACTAAATTCGGCATAAGGTCCTACTATACCGAAATCAGCAACAATAAGGGCGCGATAAGCATTGTTTCCAACGCCAATGGCGGCATTAATGCCTATTATGTCAGCATCTTTGAGAACAAGGATGCAGAAATTCTGCTCCAAGGTAACAAATCTCTCAGCTCAAGCCTTGGTGGTGCGGGCATTTATGCATGGCAAATCGACTTGAGCAAGAATAAAAAACTTATCTTTAAAGACAATGCCGCCGCCGCCCCATCATCATCAAATGAATATGGATACGGCGGAGCCATAGTAGCAACGCAAGAATTACAAATTAACAACAATACGGAGTTGCAGTTCCTCAACAACACTGCCGGTTCCAAAGGTGGAGCCATTACCACAAGTGTATTAGAGTGGCTCAGCAATAACCATGCACTGTTCCAAGGGAACTATGCGTCCAGCTATGGTGGCGCTATTTGTGGTGCAGCATACGAAGGAAACTTGAAATTCTTTGGCGGGGGCTCCATGGAATTCATTTCTAACAACGGCTATTCCGGTGGCGCAGTCTACGGTTATGCCATGCAGTTTGGCTGGTTCGATACCCTCAACTTCTCGCAAAACACCGGTAGGAACGGAGCCGGTGCGCTGCGAGCCACCGGATTGTTAATGTACAATACCCAAAAGGTGATTTTTGAAAAAAATAGCACTCTTTACGGTAATGGCGGTGCCGTTATACTCTCCGCAAATGAAAGCACATTCAACAATATCGGCGCTCTTTATTTCGGCGAAAACTCCGCAAAAGCTGATAGCAGCTCTAGGGGTGGCGCGTTGGCCATAGAGGGAGGAAGCACAACAAGCATCTTGGGAGACTATAAAAATGGCAGTGCAACAGAGGTTGATTTCAAACAAAACCAAGCCACAGCTACCAACAAGAGCGGAAAAGCATATGGCGGTGCCGTATCCGTACTCGGGGCAAATCCCGGTTCTTCATCTTCTTTCGTCTTAAGCGGCAACGGCGACACATCATTCCTTAATAACGAAGCAACCGCTACTTCAGGCCAAGCCTTTGGCGGCGCCATTTCTGCCGTTAATTCGGCTCTGGAGTTGGTCGGTAATGGATCTGTCGAATTCGAGTGGAATAGAACCAACTCTACCGATTCCAAGGGTGGCGCCTTGTATCTGGAAAAAAGTAAACTGCGCATATATGACAACGAATTAGTTTCATTCATAGGGAATTTTGAGGTCAGCAATGGTGTAGTTCGCCTGCGCTCAATCTACTACCACGATGGTTTGGCGGATGCCCCGCCCTGCCTTTCTGCCCCTGAGAACGGTTTCATTAATATTTTTGATAGTGTTTACATAGATGCCTCCGGAGAAGATAAAAACGTCTTCCTCAACTTCGATAAAACCACCAACAGCATAACAACTGGTGAAATCCTCATCTCCGGCGGTTACACTGCAGATGTTATAGCCGAAATCAAAGGCAGTGCTGCGACGGCGGAAGAAATCGAGCTCTCCCGCACGTCTGTCATGAATGGGAATGTGGATTTGATGGGCGGGCGTTTGGTCATAGCAGATTCTGCTGTTTTGAACAGTACCGGGTTTGACGTGATGGGCGAAGCCGAGTTGTATTTGTACAACGGTACGCTCAATCTGCAAGATCCGGTCAACAATGCAGTGAAGTATGATTTGAATGTATCCCCCAATGGTGTTTTGCATGGAACACATGGCGGTTTTCTGAAAGCCGGGCTTGTGACGATGGCGAACTCTTCTGTTCTGCGATTCAGCCTGACAGATCATGAATTGGAACATGCGGCACTTACCATCAGCGGCACTTTGATTTTTAACGGGTTGCTGACACTCGATATCCGGGCATTGAATGAAGAAACACCGCTGACCAGCGGGACGTACAAGTTGCTGCATGTAGACGGGAACAGAAGTGGTTGGAATCCGTTTAATATCACATGCGAAGGACTCGCCGATACATCATCCCTCTATTGGGAGAACAATACGCTGTATTTCAATTATGTGCTTGCTTCTTTGGAGTGGAATGGCGCGAGTGGGGATGTGTGGAGTGTAGGAGGGGAAGATGTGTGGGTATCAGAGCAAGGTGCGGCTACATTCCGCAATGGAGCCTCAGTCACATTCAACAAGGGTGGAAATGTGCAGCTGAGCGGGCAAGTGAAGCCCTCTGCTGTTGTTGTGAGCGGGACTCAAGCACTGACCTTGGGGGGCAGCGGTTCCATCACGGGTGAAACTTCGCTCGTGAAAGAAGGTACCGGGGCTTTGAATATGAACGCCGCCAACGAATACACGGGGGGGACGGTGCTGAATGGAGGCACCGTGACAGCCGGAGGCAAAGACTCATTCGGCAGCGGTGCTATTGATTTGAAGGGCGGCACCCTGAAACTGGGCGGGAATGCCGTGAACAATGCCATCACGGCTACGGGAGGCGCTCTCCATGCCACAGCCTATGCCGGGACTCTTACCGTCAACGGCAACCTGACGCTGGGCAACAACACCAAAGCCGGGCAGCTTGTGCTGCAAAACGGCAGCATCAGCTCCGGCAGCATCACGAATACCCCAATTGTGGCGCAAAACGGCACTATTAACTCTGCCATTGGCGGCAGCAGCTCGCTTACGGTAAATGGTGCGGGTACGGTGACTCTCTCTGCCGGCAATACCTATACCGGACAAACGAGAATTGATGCCGGCACGCTGAAGGTGACGGGAAGTTTGAAGAGCGATATCTCCCTCAATGGCGGTGTTTTGCATACGAACAATGGCATGAGCCTCGTCAGCGGACAAGAGTTGACGGCTGCCGGCGGGCAAGTAACAGGAAATCTCACCACAGCAAGCGGCAGCGCTATCACCTTGCTCAATCAACTGAATATCGATGGCAATTTGACCTTGGGCGGCGGCACACTCTCACTGGGTGCCAACACCCTCACGCTGAGCGGAAATCTTGTGCTGAGCGCAAATACAAAATTGGAGCTGAAAGCACCCGAAACCGAAGGCGTATACACCATCGCAAACTATGCTTCGTTGAGTGGTAACTTGGGATATCTGAACCTTGCGGATTCTGATGTATCCCGCCTCAAATACACGCTGGTCAACACCGGCACTTCCCTACAACTAAAGGCAACGCACGGCCAATTGGCCTTGCATTGGCAAGGCGGACAAGGTACTTGGGCTGCAAATGAAGCAGGCCACTGGCTCACCGCCGCCAATGTGGCGCAAAACTATGAACAAGGAGACTCTGTAAGCTTTAGCTCCGGTGGTCAAGTGACACTGGTGGGCAACTTGACCCCCGCTGCTATGAGTGTGAGCGGCAGCGCCGGGTTGACGCTGCAAGGGAGCGGCTCTATCGCAGGTGCAACATCTCTCACCAAGAGTGGCAGCGGTGCTCTGCTCATGAATGCCGACAATCAATACACCGGTGGTACGGTCATCAACGGCGGCACGGTGACAGCAGGCGGAGCAGCTTCCTTCGGTAGTGGTACAATTAACCTGAATGGTGGCACCTTGAACTTGGCCAACTACGCCGTATCCAATGATATCTCTGCCGCCGGAGGCACCTTACAAGCCACCGCATACAAAGGCGATTTGACGGTTACAAGCCATGTGAGCTTGGGAAACAACACGCAGGCGAATGCCATTTATTTGGAATCCGGTTCTCTTAGCAATGGTTCCATTGCAAACACCACCATTTATGCATCATCCGGTACAATCAGCTCTACACTCACCGGATCAAGTTATCTGATTATAGATGGTGATGGTATCGTAACGCTGAAAGGAAATCATACCGCCTCCGCGATGCCCACGGTTATCAACTCCGGCACGCTGCGAATGGAAGGCAACATTGGTAGCGATATCATAATGTCCGGTGGCACCCTCGACACAGTAAACGGGTTGCGTCTGGAAGACGGGCGAATGCTCATGGTGGGGGGAGCGGATATACGCATTTTAGGCAATTTAACATGCGTAGATGATTCATACCTCTCCGCGTTGATGGATATGGAGATAACCGGTTCACTCACGATGGGTGGAAGCAGCAGTCTTGAATTGTGCGAGAGCGTCTTGAGGGTGGGCGGTTCATTAATAATTGATGATACAACATTCCTTTCCGTGGAGGGGTATGAGTCTATCGGTAACCACACGCTGGTCACATATGATAAACTGATAGGCTCAGCGGATGATTTCTTCTTAATTATTGAAGAAGAAGAAGATTGCCAATACCAACTAATCAATACCGGTACATCGCTGATGCTGCAAGTAAGCAGAATTTCCCAAGAACATAGCTGGCAAGGAGGAAACGGCACATGGGCTTCCGGCGAAAGTGAATTGTGGGGAGGCGGCAAAGCCTTCTACGATGGTGATACTGCCATTTTTGATGGCACCGGTACGGTCAGCATCAAGGGAGAAGTATCTCCCGGCAGCACCATTGTGCAAGGTAACGGTTCGCTGACTCTAAATGGCACGGGCTCTATTAGCGGCAACGGAAATCTTGTTAAGAATGGCACAGGAACCCTGCGCATCAACAACGCCAATACTTATACCGGGGAAACATCTGTTAATGGTGGTACGTTGATTGCGGCTAATGACAAAGCCTTGGGAACAGGCACGGTAACATTGAACGGCGGCACTTTGATTATAGCGGCCAGCGGGGTCGATAATGAAATATCAGCAGAAGGCATTAGTAGTATTGCCGTGCAAAATGGTGTCACCTGGCACCAAAAACAGGTAATTCACAATAGCGGCACGCTGAACATCAGCGGTACGCTGGATGTATCCGCCGTGGGTGAACTGAATAGCACCGATGTTTCCTACACAGAAGGTGCCGATAATGGCTTCAAGAGCGGCAGCGATTACAGCATCAAATTGGTGGAAAATACCGGCACACTCACAAGCAACGCTGTTATCAAACACGGTAATATCTCCCTGACACTGGATAGCAACGGCCTTGCCACAGCTGAAGGCGGAACGGATTACAGCACTTATTATATGACTAATGGTCACGCTGCGGCGGTGTCCGGCATTGCAGCCAAATCCGGCGGAGAATTGAGCCGCATCGAGATGAAAGGCGGCGTGCTGACGGCTGATGAATCCGCCACGGTGAACACCACCGGCGGCGAAATCAAGCTGACAAGCGGCACGCTCAGCGGCAGTATCAGCGGGGCGAAATTGGGCATTACGGGCGGTCAACTGACTGCCACGCTCACAGGCAACAACACGCTGAGTGGCAATAATAAGCTGAGCAATGTGCTGGATAATGACGGCATACTGAACATCACCGGCACGCTGGATGTCACGGCTGTGGGGGCACTTTCTGCCAAGGCTGATGCCTACACGGAGGGCGGCAACAACGGCTTCCGCGTAAGTGATGTATCATCCATCAAAGTGGTGGACAACAGCGGCACGCTCAACAGCAGCGCCACCATCACACACGGCAGCAATACCCTGACACTGGGTAGCGATGGTATCGCGATAACAGCAGGAACCAAGGATTACAGCACTTACTACATCAACGCCGGGCATACCGCCACCGCAAGCGACATTATAGCTAAATCCGGCAACAAGCTGAGCCTTATCCAAATGACCGGCGGCACGCTGAATGCAAATGCCACGACCACGGCGAATGTGAGCGGTGGCAGCGTGAACCTGAGCGCCGGGATACTCAGCGGCAGTATCAGCGGGGCAGAATTGAGCATCAGCGGTGGTCAACTGACTGCCACGCTCACAGGCAACAACACGCTGAGTGGCAATAATAAACTGAGCAATGTGCTGAACAATAAAGGCACGCTGAACATCAACGGCACGCTGGATGTCTCCGCCGTGGGAGCGCTCAACAGCTTGGGGGCCACCTACTCGGAAGGTGGCAACAACGGCTTCAGAACCGAGAACGTATACAATATTAAGCTGGTGGATAACAGCGGTACTATCAACAACACCGCCACCATCAAACACGGCAGCATATCCCTTACCTTGGGTAGCAACGGCATAGCCACAGCAGCAGGTGAAACGGATTACAGCACGTACTATATCACCCCGGGACATAAAGCCACGGCATCAGCCATTGTCAACAAAGCCGGTGCCGCACTGAAGCTCATCCATATGACCGGCGGCACGCTTGATTTGGGTGGCCGCTCTATGAGTAATAATATAGAAGTGAACGGCATTGCCACGCTGCATGGTGCCGGTGCAAGCAGCGGCATGCTGACGCTGCAAGGCGGCGAGCTGAGTATGGACGCAGCCCACAAGGGGCATGTCATGCTGCAAGGCGGCGAGCTGAAGAATATCGGCACGACAGCATCGAGTATCAGCGCGGGCAATGTCACCCTGAGCGGGGCGGCGCTGAGCGGGGATTTCACCTTGGCGGGCAGCAGCTCGTGGTCAGTGGAAACAGACACGAGCATCGACGGATCCCTGAGCTTGGGTGGCAATGGCGAGCTAAGCTTGCTGAACCACGCCACGCTGAATGTAGACGGCACATTGAATTTAGACAACTTCACCCTCAATCTGACAGGCAAGTATAACGCGGGCGAAAGCTACACGCTGATGAAAGCCGACAGCATCCGCGGCGGAGTGGATGGCATTGTGCTCAACGGGGTTAAGAACTACACGCTCAATACCGATGGCGGCAAGCTGACGCTTCTGCTGGATCAACGAGAAATCCGCTGGCTTAACGAGAAACGCACTGTATGGCAAGTAGGCGGATATGGGTGGTATAACGATAACTGGGAGCAGGTTCCCTTTGAGAACGGCAACAATGTAATGATCGATGAAGGTACGGTTACAATCGTAGGAAACGTGAGCCCGGGAGAGGTCAATATCGCACCATATAAGAGTGTTACCTTGAAAAGCGATAAGAAAACCCCCGGTTCCATTACCGGTGGTGCATCTGTCACCATTAGCGGCTGGGAAAAAACCAAGGTGACGATGAACGAAAACAATAGCTACACCGGCGGTACCACGATTGATGGCGGCATTGTCACGGCCAAAGGCGATGCCTCCTTTGGCAAGGGGGATATTGTACTCAATCGTGGTACGTTGAACCTTTCCGGTAAGATGATACGCAACTCTATTATCCTTTCCGGGTATGCTACCATTAAGGGGGGGAAAAAGTACTTAGGCGACTTCACGATGGAAAGTGGCAGTCTGGAAAAGGGCTCTCAGCTTGATGTGAAAGGAACGTCTACGCTTGCGGGTGGCATCATCGATGGCACGCTTTCCGGCACGGGGACATTGAATGTGACCGGGTCGGTGACACTGGGCAATACGGGCAAGCTGACGACCAATAAGCTGACCATTGCAGACGGAGGTCTTCTGAATGTGTGGTCTAAGGGGCTCGCCATGAATACCAAAACATCGCTTATCAGCATCAACGGCGGCGCACTCCATTCAGACGGCAAGCTGAGTGCTAATAGCTTGACCATGCAGGGTGGCAAGCTGAGTGTGCAGGGCGTTAAACCACAGGCTATCACGTTCAAGGGTGCTGCCACGCTGACGGATGCAGAGCTTGATTTCTCCGGCAAGTTCACCGCCGCCAGCATGAAGGCAACGAACTCCGATATTACCTTGGATAACTGGACGAAGGCACAAAGCATCAACCTCTCCGGCAAGGGCTTAAATAATAGCCTGACCAACAGCTCGCTCTATGCCAATGGCAGCATGAAGGTGGCGGGTAATCTAACGCTGAACAACTCCGGTATCGAACTTGTTGATCTTTGGAACGACAAGCCCATGGCGATGAATGTGAGTGGCAACCTCACCTTGGGTAGCGGCAGCAGCCTGACCCTCAGCGGGGCGCTTTCCGCCACGAATCTGATGCTCAATGGCGGTACGATTAATCTGACGGGAGCGAAAGCTCAAACCATCAAGGTGAAACAAAGCTTCACCCTCAACAAGCAGAACGCCATTGATCTGAATCTGGGCTTCGACGTGACCGCAAACGATGTGATAAAGGGCAAAGCGTTCAAGATTATCACATTCAAATATACCAATCTTTCATTCTATGATGACCTGAACAGCCTGTTGGGTATTGGGAGTGAGTACTGCACGCTTGAGTTGGATGCCAAGGGAACAAGCATCTTACTAACGGTAACAGATTTAGGTGGCTGGTATGACTACCAGCGGGAAAGTGAAGAAGAGAGAACAAAGGCAACCCCGCAGATGACCACGGCTCCTGCTGCAACGACCGCCGAGGTAGACAGCGCGCTGGACAAGGTGAGCGATACGCTGGTGCAGAGCACCTGGGGCGCAGCCAAGGCAAGCCGTGCCTTTGTGGATAGCCTCGCGAACCGTTGGCAGAATGCCACCGCTCTGGATGCTACCGGGCGCGGAGCTGCTTGGGGCGCAGCCTTGGGTGCAACAAGCCGCCTGAGCTCGCATGGCGGCCACCACGGGGCAGATTACAACCTGAGCGGCGCCGCCTTTGGTGTGGAGGCCAACGCTGCGGCCAAACACAGCATCGGCTTGGCCATGGGTGCCACCTGGGGCAAGGTGAACACACTCTCCGCCTACACGGTGGACCAGGATAGCACGCACATCGCCCTCTATGGGCAGAGCCGCCTGATGAACCGCGGCAACAAGGGGCTGACACTGGATTGGAGCGCCGCCTATGGTCGCAGCGAGAACGATGCGAACATGCTGGGCGAGACCTACGACTGGACGCAGCACACCGTGCAGCTGGATGCCCGCCTGAGCTACGGCGTGGCCATTAATGAGCGCACCACCGCCCGCGCCTTTGCTGGGCTGCAATACCAGCATGTGGATGCCGCCACGCCGGCTGCCGGGGTCGAGGCCGATTCGCTGAGCAACCTGCGTGCAGAAGTGGGTGTGGGAGCCACCTACGCCGCCACGGCCAAGACGAGCGTGTACGGCGAAGTGAGCTTCATTGGCGACACGGTGCGCGACAACCCT
>JAFQGD010000067.1 GCA_017398355.1 Akkermansia sp.
GCGCCGGTGAAGTAGTGGCACACAACCGCGCCAATAAAGCAGCTGTATTCAATACCCTGATAGCAGATAAGGTGACGGTGACCAATGCGCTGAGTTCCGCTTCTTACAAGGATGCCCTCTCCGTAGCCGGCGGCTCTGTGATAGGCGAGCTGGTGGCGGAGACGCTGGAGGTGCGCGACGGCGTGGTGACACTGGGGCGCGAAAGCGGCAGCACGGCGATGACGCTGCAGGGACTGAATCTGCAGAATGATGCGACGCTGTTGCTCAACCAACAGACACAGCTGGCGGTGACGGATAGCATGACGGCCACGGAAAATGCGCTGGTGCAGATGAAGAACGGAGCCGGGATTAGCTATGGCGAAATGAGTATCAGCAACAACGGCAGCAGCGCCACCACCACGGTGAATGCCTACGAACTGGCCACGGGGAACCTGAGCAAGGTGGAGAATGCCCATGTGGCGGTGGAGAGCGATGCGGACACCACGGTGGATTACCAGCTGGTGAATGCCACAGTGGAAAACCGCGGCAGCGGCAAGCTGACGGTGACGCATGCGCAAAACAGCATCACCGCCGTACGCTCCGAGGGCGGAGCCATCGACATCCTGAATGTGGATACAAGCGATGCCGGAACGGTGCTGAAGCTGGCCACGCTGGAGCTGCACGAGGGGGCGACCCTGGGTGTCTACACGGGGGATACGGTCGATGCCGCGCAGGAGGCCTGGGTGCAGGTGAGTGGCTCTGCCGTGTTTGGCAAGGGCACGACCATCAACGCCGACTTGGAGCTGATGGAAGGCTGCAGCCTGACACTGGGCGGCACGGTGGATATGGGCAGTAACCTGCGCATCAATGGCACCCTGACGCTGGATGGCGAGCTGCTGGCGCAGATACAGGCCGCGGAGATAGGGGCGAGCTTCGACCTCTTCACCGGGATAGATAACTTGTACCTGAGCGGGGTGCAGTACGACAGCATTGCGCTGAGCGATGGCATGGCTGCCTCCACCTACTTTGTGGGTTTGGAGGATTCGCTGGAAGCGGAGAGAGGCTACCGCCTGACCTACGCGAGCGCCACGCCGGGCGAAGGGGTGCTGAGTGTGCATGTGGTGACTATCCCCGAGCCGACCACCGCGACGCTGAGCTTCCTTGCGCTGGCTGGCCTGATGCTCAGACGCCGCCGCAAGTAAAGGGCTAATCGGCGATGACAAGCAACGGCTCGGGGGGCGTCAGTTTCCGCGCATAGGCGTGGCAATAGGGAAAGCCCCCGGAGGGGCGATAGATTCGTAGGCAGGGGTGTACCCCCCTGCTAACCAAAGAAAAATAAATGCGAGAACCCCGAAGCCGCGACAGCGGGCGAGCTTCGGCGAGCGGGTGACAGAAAGCCACGCTATGGTATGCGGCTACCGATTCTGTCACCCGCTTGCTCGCGCTCGTGGTTCGTAAGGGGAACGGAGGAATAGCCGGGATGGGCTGAAAATTATTCGTACTGTCGGCTTTTGCGGCGGGCGGCGCGGAGGCGTTCGCGCTCGGCAAAGGCTTGTTTGCCAAGGGGTGTTTCAGCATTGATATCCCGGGCGGATTCGAGGGCCGCAATGGCTTCCAGGAGCTTGGCTTCTGTGGCGGGGTTGTGGGCGACGGCTTGGCGGTAGCCGCGTTTGTATTGCTCCATGAGCAGGGGGTAGAGGAGCCGCAGGCCAATGAATTGGCGGTGCTCATCGGTGGCGTGTTGGTGAGCCAGCAGTTTGCGGCATTCTTCTATGCGGGTGGCGAGGGAGGCATCGTCTGCCTGCTCCATGGAGACACGGGCGCAAAGGAGGAAGAGGTGGGCTTCCAGGCGGTGTTTTTGGGCATCTTCATGGCGGCCGCTGGTGTCTTTGTTGTTGCGGGCTTCCTGCAAGGAATCGGGGTTGAGTTTGCGCAGGGGGATGGTGGCAAAGGGGCCGTGCTCATCGGTAAGGACGGCAGCGGGGAGGGCGGTGATGCCGCACTCAATGGCGCGCGCCTGCGCGCGAGCCTGCTCCGGCGTTTTGCATTCCTTCGGCAGGGTGATGTATTCGCATTGTTGCTCCGGGGTGTTGGGTAAATGTTTTTGGACCTCCCGGCGAATGAGCTCGGCGTTCATGTCCTCTGCCATGAAAATATGCCAATTTTCTTCCGCGAGCAGAGCAAGCGGGAGCAGGGGAAGGCAGACGAGGAGCGACTTCATTCTGCGCGACTGATGGTGATGCGCTTGAAACGCGATTCCGTGGCCTCTGATTCGGTGGCGATGCCGGGCATTTTGGCCAACTCGTTGTGGACGAGGCGGCGTTGGTAGGCGTTGAGGCGTTCCATCATGAGGGGCTTGCCGGTTTCAAGGACTCGCTCCGCTTTGGCGCGGGCGCGGCGCAGGAGTTTGGCTTCTGTGCGCTCGCGGTAGTGGTCGCAGTCGATGCGGACGCGGGGGGCGTCTTCCCATTCCGCTTGTACGATGCGATTGACGAGGTATTGCAGGTCATCCAGGCGGTCTCCATCTTCGCCGATGAGGAAGCGGGCATCGGGGCTGGAAATCATGAGCTGAGCTCCATCTGCATGAGCCGACACATCGATGGAGAACTCATACCCCAAGGGTGTGAGGATGTTGGAAAGAACTTTTGTGGCGAGGGAGACGACGGAGCGCTCTTGAGTATCTGAGTCCATGGTACAGGGGAAGTGACAGATGAGAGGAAAGGGGGGGAGGATTATTCAGAGGAGCGGCCCAAGAAGCGCAGCAGGTAGAGGAAGAGGTTGATGAAGTCCAAGTAGAGGGTGAGCGCACCCAGGATGGCACCTTTGCGGCGCATATCTTCATCTGTGCAGAAGAGGCCTTCTTGGAGGAGGCGTTGAGTATCGTATGCCGTGAAGAGGGCAAAGACGATGACACCAATGGCAGAGGTAATCAAATCGAAGGTGCTATTGCCCCAGAATATGTTGGCGATACCGGCAATGATGAGACCGATGAGGAGCATGAACAGTGTGCGCCCCATGGTGCTGAGGTTGCGCTTGGTGAATGCTCCATACAGGGCCATGGCTCCGAACATGCCGGCGGCACACCCAAAGGCAAGACCAATGGATTGGCTGGTGTAGGCAATGAGCAGGGGCCCAAAGAGCATACCTTCTACCGCAGAGAAGAGGAGAAGAAGCACGGCTAATGCACCGGAGGTGAGCATATTGCGGCAGAAGCTCATGACAAGAATGATGCCGATGGTGCCGATACAAAGCAGGATAGGATGCTCCATGACCCACATGATGGTATCACGAGAATTGGCCGCATATACGGCCACGCCGGCAGTCACCATCAGGGAGACAGCCATCCACATGTAAACTTTGTTCAGATAGGCTTTGGCAAGAGCTGCTGTTGCCTCTGCCGGAATGGTAGAAATGGTTTCATCGTACTGTGACATGCCGCCATCCTACACGCGCGTGTAGCTAAAGTCAAGCGTGCAATCTGTCGTGTTGGAGAAGGGCTCGCGACCAAAAAATCATTTTTCGGCAGTATATCATACTGGAAACTTGTCATCTGCTGCAAAAGATGGTAGGATAGGGCACGAATCCATGCGAAGATACATCATCCGGCGCCTGATGCTGATGCCCATCACCTTGATTGGCATTACTTTTGTCGTCTTTTTTCTGACCCGCATGGTGCCCGGCGGGCCGATAGAGCGCATTTTGCAGGAGCAGGCCATGTCCTCTCTGTTGGGTGAGAAGAGTAATAGTGTTCCCACCTTGGCTACGATGGCAGAGGATGATATTGAGCGCTTGGAGGAGGCGTTTAACTTGCAGGAACCGGTGTGGTTGTCCTACCTGCAGTGGCTGGGAATACGCCGCCGCCAGGTAGAAAATGCGAAGGCTGAGTTTAATGAGGACGGGCTCGCGTACATAACACTTACCTCGTTGGATGGTCATTCGGCGGTGATTGAGGTGCAGCGTGCCGGGGATACTGTATCATTCCATGCAGAACCATGGTTTGAGGAAGAAGGCTGGCGCATACGTTTGGAATCCCCCATGGAGCGGGCGCGCCGCTGGGCTGCCCGCCACAAGGTGACAGATGAAGAGACGATAGCTGCGCGGGCTCAGAAACCGCAGTTCAACAAGTGGCGGGCCGTGGCGTATCGCAAGGCTTTTGATGGCTTGTTGCAGGGGCAGTTAGGAAAATCATACAAGTACAACGAGCCCGTGTGGTCTATGATGGTGGACCGCCTGCCTGCTTCCCTGTATTTGGGGATTTTGGGTGCGCTGATATCGTACATGGTCAGTATTCCGCTTGGTGTTTTTAAAGCGCTGACGCACAGAAGCTTGTTTGATGGTGTGACGAGTTTGTTGATTTTCATAGGCTACGCGGTGCCAGGGTTTGCCTTGGGGGCTGTGTTGTTGGTGTATTTGGGGGCTCGGTTAGAGTTTTTCCCGTTGTATGGCTTGACGAGTCCCGGGTTTGAGAGTATGCCCTTTGCGGAGAAAGTGGAGGACTTGGCCATGCACACCATTTTACCGCTTTCATGCTATGTCGTAGCGAGTTTTGCTATGACAACCATGATGATGAAGAATAACCTCATGGGGCATTTATCCGCTGACTATATGCGCACAGCCGTTGCCAAGGGTGTGTCTTATACCCGCGCTGTGTGGGGGCATGCCTTCCGCAATTCCTTCATCCCCATTGCATCTACCTTTGGCAGCGTTGTGTGCGCAGTGGTGGGTGGCTCTATCCTGATAGAGCGCGTGTTTGATATCCAAGGCTTTGGCATGCTGAGTTTTCAGGCTCTCATGGACAAGGATTATTCGCTCATTATGGGTACCTTGTTGCTCTCATCTGTGTTTATTATTATTGGTAACTTATTGTCGGATATACTGGTGGCACTCATCGACCCGCGGGTAAAATTTGAGTAAACGGATGAAAAAGAAGAATCTCATCGCTTTGCTTATCATCTTGGCCGCCTGTTTGGGGGGGCTTGGTGAGCTGTGTGGCTGGCTTATACCGACAATATCCTGGCCTTTCACCGTGAGCCGGGAATTACCCTTTCTTGCTGCACCCGCAGAGTGGGCCCCTATGCTGGCGGTGCAAGGCAAAGTGCATTGGTTTGGATGGGCCTTCATGGCATTTTTCCTCTTTGTGGGGCTTTATTTGCTTTTGCGGCGCCAAAGCAGCTTGAGATTACCCCCGCCCATGGTGCGGCGGTGGAACCGTTTCCGCAGCATTAAGCGGGGTTATTGGTCACTGCTGGCTCTGGGGGGGATTCTTTGCATTGCCGGGATGGATCAATGCTTGGTCGGCAAGCGCGCATTGGCCGTGCGTTACGAAGGGGAGTGGTATTTTCCCGCATTTTGCCGCCACGTCATGCCCGGAGACGTTTTCGGATTGAGTGGCAATGATGCGATAGCTGAGCCGGATTACCGGAAACTAAAGGCATCTGTAGGGAAACCCGGTGCGCCTACGGTGGTTATCATGCCCCCCATCCCCTACAGCCCCACGATGGACGCAGCGCCATTTCCTACGGAGCGTTTGCCCATTCGCGGGGATAAAGTATGTGAACCCGGTGGCAATTTGCCCTATAATGGCTTGGCTTGCCGCTTGTATCCGGATGGGGAGATTCACATGCGTTTGCGCTATCGACAAGGGGTGTTAGATGGCCATGTGCAGGGGTGGAATGAAGAGCGCCGGGAGGTATATTCTGCTGTGTATCGAAAAGGGAAGTTGCAAAGTGAGCGCTACCGAGGGGAGGGCTCTGTAAAAGACTTCTTGGCTAAAACAAAAGCACACGTTATTTCCCTGGTGCATTACCACCCCGCGCCCCCGCTTACCGGTGGACACCTGCTTGGTACGAACAGCCAAGGCTCAGATATAGCGGCCTATCTGTTCGGGGGCTTGCAGGTGAATATTAAAGCTGCTCTTTTCTATTTGCCTGTTATTTACGCTATTGGTCTGACCCTGGGCATGTTGATGGGGTATTTTGGTGGTAAGTTTGATTTATTTACCCAGCGAGTGATTGAAATCATATCCCAGTTGCCCTTTTTATTCGTGGTGATGATTCTTTCGGACTTGATGCCTTTGGAATTACGTGGGATGTTCCTTATCCTCAGTTTGTTGGCAATGTTTGGGTGGATGCACATGACCTACATTATTCGCACGGCTACGATGAAGGAAAAATCCCGTGATTATGTGGCGGCTGCGCGGGTGATGGGGGCCGGCCCCATTCATCTGCTGACGGTTCACATTCTCCCGAACCTGCTGGGGATTATTGTGACATTGCTGCCATTTAGCATTGCTGCTGTTATATTGTCCTTGGCCTCGTTGGACTACATGGGTTTCGGTTTGCCGGATACATACGCGAGCTGGGGACGTTTGCTCAACGATGGCTTGTCCAAATTGTCGTCTCCATGGATGGTGTCTGCTGCTTTCCTTTCGCTTGTCATTACGTTGATGATTGTGACCTTTATCGGCGAAGCAGTGCGAGAATCTGTTGACCCGCGACGCCACACGTATTACGAATAAAGATGATGAAGACCCTGTTGCAAAAGATGAAGCAAAGTCACTTGCCACGGCAAGTGAAGCTGTGCGTGTGTGCCGGCATGATGGCGCTCTGCATGACGGCATGCGATGGGGATGGAAGCGAAAACGGTGTGGAGTGGAAGCACCCCTCGAATGAAAGCATGCCTGAGGCCTTTTCCAAAAAAGAAAGCGTGCCTGTATATGCGGAACAGTGGCACATGCCAAAAGGCTTTCTTCATTTCACGGATCGATGGAATGAGCGCGTGCGCAGACACGTGGAGCAAGCGCTCAAGACTAAGCAGGCAGAGCAGCGCGATGCGCTTGCTGCTATGCTTTCTCTCCCCCCGAATTCTTCCGAGTATAAGGCGGCGCAGGTGCGCTTTCGTACCGCGTTGGAGGGATGCCGCCAGCTTGCTCGCCGCCGTAATCGCGGACAATACTTGGCTTATATGCCGGAAACAATGCTCCCCCCCAATTTGAGCTGGGAGAATGGGCTGGACCAGCCCGAGCTGGGGAGCCCCGAAGCACGCAAAGGTGGCACCATGCACCTGACGCTGCAACGCTCATTCCCTAGCACGTTTCGCATCTTCGGCCCCAACAGCAACAACGCCACGCGACGCTATATATACGATGATGTGGATATTCCTCTTGTGCGTTTGCACCCCGGCACAGGCAAACTTATCCCCGGAACGGCCGACCGCTGGGCTGTATCTGATGATGGCTTGACCGTTTATTTCCATATTGATGAAAAAGCTCGCTTTTCTGATGGTACTCCGCTGACCTCCCGTGATTTTATCACGGCTCTCTACGTCCGTACATCGGAATACAGCTTGGAGCCTTTCTACGGGGACTATTACATCAACTCTTTTGCCCGCATTGCTACATACGGCAACCATGTGGTGGCAGTCACCCTCAATTCCCCGAAAAATATGCCGGCCTACCATGCCAGCATACCTGCGAGCTGTACCCCATTTTATGCGGAGTTTGGCCCCGATTTTCTCTCTCGTTACCTTTGGCGCACAGAACCCACAACCGGGGCCTATGTGCTGGACCCCGATTCCCTGATTATGGGGCGCCAAATTGGGTTGAAGCGGGTAAAAAATTGGTGGGCCGGTGAGCGAAAGTATACGCGGTATGCGTGCAATGTAGACCACATCATCTATTCCTTCATTGCAGAGCAGACGAAGGCACGAGAGCTTTTCCGAATAGGCGCGGTAGATGTGATGTCTGCGCGGGATGCTGATGCTTGGTATGAGGGACTGGAGATTCCCGCCGTCCACAATGGATACATTCAGCGTGTACATTTCAGCAACATTTGGCCACGAAACTGCTTTGGTTTCCACCTGAATTGCTCCCGCCCCCCGATGAATGATCTCAACCTCCGCAAGGGTTTTCACCACGCGCTCAATGTGCAGGCTGTCATCAACAGCATTTTCCGTGGTGATTACACGCGGTTGGGGTCATATTTCTCCGGGTTTGGGGATTACACGGATGAAAGCATACGCGCTTTGCCTTACTCCCCGGAAAAAGCGCGAGAGTACTTTGCCCGAGCCGGTTATACTGTAGAAGGAGGCGATGGCATATTGGAAAAGCCCGACGGAACGCGTTTGCAAGTGGTTGTGAGTTCTCGTATTGACGCAATGTACTCCAACTGTATGAACTTGCTGCGAGAAGATGCAGCCAAGTGTGGTTTGGATTTGCGCTTGAAACAAATGGACGACACCGTCTTTTATACCAAGGTAAAGGAGAAAAATTACATGGCCGCCTTGTTCTCATGGGGTTTTTCACCGCCCCTGCCAAATCCTGGGAATTTCTTCCTTTCCCACCTTGCCTATACACCGGAGGGGCTTCCGGCTAAGGGAACGAGCAACATTACCGCTACGGCTTCCCCGGAGCTGGATGCTGCTATTTTGGCAACGAATGAAGTACGCACGCATGAGGAAGCCGTGAAAGCTCATCACCGCGTGCAGCAGCTTATTGCAGAAACCGCCTCGTGGGTGCCGGGCTGGACAAGCTCGTACTGGCGCTTTGCCCAGTGGCGCTGGGTGCGCTGGCCGGATACGGAGGATTGCCGTTTCTGCCCCCCACGATACTTTGATCCTTTGGATAGCCATTTGTACTGGATAGATGAAGAATTGAAAGCCGAGACGCTCAAAGCGCGCCTTTCCGGCAAAAAATATGCTGAGACGGAATGGAGCATACCCCTTCCGGAAACGCCCCCAACTACCACGCAGCCATGAATCCGGATATTCTATTAGATGTGCGCAACCTGAGTGTTTCCTTTGATACGGGGGAGCAGTCTCTCTGCGCGGTGGATGATGTGAGCTTTTCTGTACCCCGTGGAAAGTGTGTAGGCATAGTGGGGGAGAGTGGTTGTGGCAAGAGTGTGACGGCTATGAGCCTGGTACGCTTGCTGCCACGCCCGGCGGGGCGAGTAACGGAGGGCCGCGTGCTCTTTGATGGAGAGGATTTACTCTCTGTACGCTCCCGCCGTTTGCGGGAAATACGCGGTGGCCGTATTGGTGTGATATTTCAGGAGCCTATGAATGCCCTGAACCCGGTGCATAAAATAGGTGACCAAATTGCGGAAACGCTGATGTTGCACAAGGGCATGAGCGCTGATGCGGCGTGGAAAGAAGCTATCAATTTGCTCAATTATGTGCGCATACCGGATCCTGAGGCGCGTGTGGAAGATTACCCCATGTCTCTTTCTGGCGGTATGCGGCAGCGCATTGTCATTGCTATAGCCCTGGCTTGCCGCCCGGAACTCATCATTGCAGATGAACCCACAACGGCGTTGGATGTAACCGTGCAGCAGCAAATTTTGGCTCTCTTGAGGGAGCTGAGAGAGGAATTGGGCGCATCTTCACTGCTGATTACGCATGATTTGGGGGTCATTGCCCAGAATTGTGACAAGGTGTGTGTGATGTATGCCGGGCGAATAGTGGAAAGCGCAGATGTCCACTCCCTTTTTACCTCCCCTCGGCATGCGTACACTAAGGCTTTGTTGGCCTCCATGCCTCGCTTAGATTACCCACGCAAGACTCATTTACCCACCATCCCGGGACAGGTGCCACCGATACGAGATTATGTGCCGGGTTGCCGTTTTTGCCAACGCATGGGTCGCAAAGGGGTGACGCTGCATAAGAGACCTCCGTACTTGGAGGTAGAGCCGGGGCATTTTGTGGAGGCTTGCCCCGTGTGTTCCACTCTGTGAGTGAAACTGTTTTTGTGCATGGAGACAGAATGGGTGTCTTACCCATTACTATGCCGGAATTCATACACCCTTTTAGTGGAAACGCAGCTATAACAAAGCTGAGTCACAGTGAACTCGTGCGCGCCGTCCGTTTCATGATTGCCGCAGAATACGAGGCCATACAGCTCTATGAGCAGTTGGCTGAATCTACTGATAACGATGCTGCCCGCAGAGTGTTGCGGGATATTGCAGATGAAGAAAAGGAACACGTGGGAGAGTTTCAGCAACTCCTGAGCCTCCTCGCGCCCCAAGATGAAGATTTTTACCGTGAGGGACGGGAAGAGGCCGCTATTTATCTAGATGCCATACAGGCTCGGGAAGGGGCATGCATGGATAAAAAGGAGGGCTGAAATCTCAGCGTTTCTCGTTTTCTGCAGCTTTGGCTGTATTTTCTGGCTGAGGTACTGCGGTTGCTTCCAGCGTGCCAAGTACGGTGGGCAACCCGGTGCTGATGCCTTCTTTGGCTTTCTCTCCCATACGGTTGATAGCCTTGGTATCAACCTTGGGCATGCCGTCCATGGCGTTGGCCATGGTGCGGATGTGGGCATGCATCCATTCCCGGTTGATATCCGGTTGTTTCATCGTGCGGCGCAAATTGGAGAGAGCCTCGCTTACGGGGCTTCCTTCCCTTTCCGGATCTGCAATTGCCGGTGCGGCTATGATGAAAATATCATGGAAAGATGCAGTCGTTTTTTTGCGTCCGTTTTGCTCCAGACTTCGTTCATGTACAATGGCTCCGCAGAGCACGCTGCATGGGCGCTTTTCCCCTGTCTCCGGGTCTGTGTGTGTGGCTGCATAGCTGGAGCTAAGCAGGTATACCTCCCCATCTACATCGTTGCCCAGGGCTTTGCGGATGCGGTCTCTGCCCAAGCGAAACTCGCGCACATCCTCTGTGGCATGCATCAGTAGGGAGTTGCTCTGCTTGGGGTGCAGGGTGTAGCCCGGCAGATTGCGTACCGCCGGTTCCAATAATTTTGCCAGCTCTCCGGCATCTGTCGTGATATGGCGGATGGGAATCTCATATGCGGAGATGTAGTGAGCCTTGATATTCTGGGCCGCGTTGTCCAGCACCATGGTGCGTACACAAACATTGGCCGGGTGTTCGGCTGCCGTATCCCACTGCACATTGCCAAAGCCCTTCCAGCCCTTGGGCAAGGGATAGGTGATGGCCGGGGTCTTGATGACCTCATCATGCAGTACAGCTTTGGGGGCTTTACCGAATGCTACGGTACCGGTCAGCACAAGGCCAACCGTCAGAAAAGGGAAGAGGGTGAGGGAATTCATCAATCACATTCTGTAGTATGGAAATCCATTTGTCAATACAAAAAGTTGCGTCAGCGCTCGTAATACGTATAACCGTTCAGGCCATTGCGGTATGCTTCTAAGGCAACGCGACGTTGGCGCGGGGTGATGAGGCCGTTTTCAACCGCTTTTTCGGCAAGATTGCGGAATCGGCTCACCAAATCTCTTGCATCGTACTTCACATAGGAGAGCACATCTGCCACGCAGTCGCCCTCTTCTTCGCTGGTGTATACGGGGCGTCCGTTTTCCAAGTGTACGCTTACAACATTTGTGTCCCCGAGCAGGTTGTGAATATCCCCCAGGGTTTCTTGGTATGCACCTACCAAGAAGATGGCAACGTAGTAGTTTTCTTCGCCATAGATGTCTACCTCATGCAGAGGAAGGGATTTTGCAACGTCTTCGCGGTCAATAAACTTATCGACTTTTCCATCACAGTCGCAGGTGATGTCTACCAACACCGTTTTCTGGGTGGGGCGTTCCTCCAATCGTTGGATGGGCATGACGGGGAAGAGCTGATCGATGGCCCATGAATCCGGCAAGCTTTGGAAGAGCGAGAAATTGGCATAGTAGAAGTCTACCATGTTGTCGGATACTTCCTTAAGGTCTTCGGGGATTTCGCTCATCTCTGCAATGCGGCGGGAGATGAGCCCCATGATGTGCCAGTAAAGGGCTTCGCCAATACCTCGTTCGCGCAAAGTTGCTGTACCGTAGTAGAACTGCATGCGGAGTTGGTCGCGGTAGAAGTTGGCATCATTATAACACTCTTGGATGTTTTTGCGGGTGAGCATGCGGTGGGTTTCATCCAAGGCTTGGAGTACCTCGCTGGCATTTTCCGGTAATTGAGGAATCTTAGCCTCGCTCCCGGGAGAGCTTGTTACATCCAATATATTGAACACCAGTACGGAGTGATATGCTGAGATGGCACGCCCTGATTCTGTAACCAATGTGGGGTGCTCCACATTGTACTTTGTACACATTTCGCCGACGACTTCTACAATATCTCGGGCATATTCTTCGATGGAGTAGTTACAGGAGGAATGGAAGTTGGTCTTGGAGCCATCATAGTCTACAGCCAAGCCGCCGCCCATATCCAAGGTGCCCATGGGAGCTCCCTCTCGCACCAAATCAATGTACATGCGGCAGGCCTCGGTGAGCCCTTCTCGCACAACCGAGATGTTGGGAATTTGGGAGCCCTGGTGGTAGTGCAATACTTTCAGGCAATGCAGCATGCCGACTTCTTTCAGTTGGTCTACTACATCAATGACTTGGGCAGAGTTGAGGCCAAAGACGGATTTATCGCCGGCTGATTCGCTCCAATGACCGGAGCCTTTGGATGCTAAGCGCACGCGTACACCCAAATTGGGCTCAATTCCCAGAATCTTGGCTCGCTCCAAAATGGCCGGCAGCTCACTGGGCATTTCCAGAATCAGATGCACGTTGACTCCCATTTGCTGCCCCATGAGGGCAAGGTCTATGAACTCATCATCTTTGTACCCATTGCACATGAGGAAGGCTTTGGGGTCTTTCATTTGAGCCATGGCGGCTATTAACTCCGGCTTGGAACCGGCTTCTAAGCCATAATGATAGCGAGCCCCGAAAGAGACAATTTCCTCTACGATTTGGCGTTGCTGATTGACTTTGATGGGGTAGACACCACGGTATTTTCCCTTGTACCCGACAGCTTTGATGGCTTTGGCAAAGCTCTTATTGAGCTCTTCAATACGGGCACAGAGCAAATCCCGGAAACGCAGCAGCACCGGGGCATCCGTACCTCGCTCGGCAAGCCCTTTCATGATTTCTGCCAAGCTCACATCTTTCAGATTGCAGTCCGAATCCATCAGCTTGACTGTCACTTCTCCCCCGCGGGATACATCAAAATATCCATTGCTCCAATTATGGATTCCATATAGTTCTGCGGAGTCTGCTGTAGTCCAGTTCTTGACTTTGCGACGGATAACAGGCTTCTTTTGCGACATGTGATGCTGTGTGGTTTACTAGTTTTCAGGTTGTTTTACCTCCGCAGTCTCGTGTGCGTGCGCGGGGGTTATAGCCTACATTGTATCAATTGTCAATAAAACTTTGCAGCTGTAAAGGATGGGTGGGTTAAAAAGTGAAGTACGCTTTTGGCTGGACAGCGAGCCGATTATTTTGGTATAAAGGAGGCTCGTATGAAAGATGTGTTCAATCCCTTGGTGTTGTTGGTCATTTTATTGGCCTTGGCAATGCGCGTGACAAACGCGGATTCAGAGATGGCTACAACGCTAGATTTGATGATGCTGACACTTTGCGCAGTGTGCGGTATATTGAGTTTGGTACTTGGGGTAGCGCGTATGATGGTGCGGAGGCGGGCGCTGATGCCGATTGTGTGGGCTGTTGTTTATTTGATTGTGGGCTGCTGTGTGTGGACGATTAGCTTTAAAAAAACGGAACAAGGGGAGGAAAGGGCTTCTTACCTGGCTCTTACAACGCAGTATCGGGCAGAGGGCAACCCCATGATTCGGAATGAAGAGGGGGATAGCCTCCCTGCGTTGGCGGCGGCATTGGGGGAAACCCGTGTGTTGGAAGAGATTTTACAGGTACATGGAGCAGAAATACCTGTGGAGGTAAAAATTGAGGCAGCCTATGCGGCTGCTGCGGCCGGAAAAGTGTCTGCGTTGGAACTATTGCTGGCAAGCGGTGTACCTGTAGATGCGAGCTACGAGAGCACAACGCTGCTCAATGCTGCAGCCCAGAATGGAATGACGGATGCTATGCTCACGCTACTCAAGCGAGGAGCTAATGTAAACTTGGCAGACGATGAGGGAACATCCCCGCTGATGAGTGCAGTAATGACAGATCGCCCCACCCCCGTGCGATTGTTGCTCAAATACGGGGCGGATGCAACGCAGCTGGACAAGAATGGCCGGGATGCAGCCAGCTATGCGCGTAGTGAGGAAGTCTCGGCTCTGCTGTCTCCCGGCACTCAGCTTTGAGCGGTGGTACAGAATGCGCAGGAAGCAATCTCCGGCAAAATGTACTTGTGAACCTCCACGGTGGCAGTGGTTGCGTGGAATTCCCGCACGCAGCAGGTAGCCAATTCATCCGCCAGAGTTTCGACCAGATTGTAGGCTTTGCTACCGGCTAGTTCGATTAGTCTGTATGTGAGACGGGCGTAATCTATTGTACGGCTGATATCCTCTTGCATATCTGCAAAGGGGCAGGCTACTGAAAGGGTGATATTTGCGGTGAGCCGTTGGGGCGCACTACGCTCTTCCTCCGTAATGCCAATGTGGCAAGATAATTCTAAACGGTGAAGCTTAATAGTTTCTTTCGGTGCGGAGGTGGTGTGCTCCATGAGGCGACGGAGCGCGCCTAGGTGGGGTATGATGAGGTCCGGCTCTGCCTGAGCCAGTTGCTGCACGTTGTTGTAACCAGTTTGTACGCCAATGGCTGTGATGCCGGCGCAATGCGCTGCCGTGATATCATGCTGCATATCGCCGATAAAGGCTGTTTCATGGGGAAGTAACCCATGCTGCTTCATGAGCGAGGGGATGTAGTGTTCCTTATTGCGGATACCGGAATGAATATGCTCAAAAAAGTGCAGCATGTCCATCTCCCGCACCTGTTGGTCAAAAGCCGGCGGATCCATGCTTGTGAGGATGAAGCAGCGGATGCCCCGCCGGCGGCAAAAATCCAAGAAATCTCTTGCGTGGGGGATGGGCGTTACCTTGAGGGTGGAGTTGTCGAACGATTCGCGGTAGTAATTCTCCAGCTCTTCCAGTTTGGCTTGAGGGGTTTTCCACGCATAATAGTCCGGATAGGGGAGCTGAAACTCATTGCGGAAACTCTCGCGGTCAAGCGGGGGCAAATCGTAGTGGCTGAGCACAAAGTTTGTAGCCTCTATGGTGATTGCCATATCATCGCAGAGCGTGCCGGACCAGTCGAAAATGATGTTGCGGAACATGAGAACAAAGGGAAAGTGTTTATTTGCGGACGGAGGGGGCAGATCCGTAGCCGGCTTTTGACCCTCGTGTTCTGATGCGGTTTTTCAGTTGGTACTTTTGTACAGCTTTTTTGAGCGCCGGGTTCAGGAATGGGTTGTCTTTGCCAAACTTGGCCCATGGCCCGCCCGGTACCAAGGAAAAATCAACAAAACGCCAGTGTACCTTTGCCATGCCCCCCGGAATGCCCAAGTAATCGCGCACGGCGGGTGAAATATCTATGCCTGCTCCGTGATTGGCCTTGTTGCGGGGGCGCGCCCCTCCGAATACATATTGCCAATCATCTGTGCAGAAGGGACCACAATCTTCCCATTGGGCAAAGCAATACCGCCCATTGTAGTATATCTGCACCCACATACCGCGGCACACGGATTCGTACTTACCTTCTTTATCCCTTCTGTACCAAGGGATGACTTTGGATGCTTCCGGCTTGGATCCGCCTTTCTGGATATCATTGTAGGGGAGCGCAATGTAAAAGGGGTTTAGTTGGGGGGTAAATCCCTTGGGAGCGAATGTTTTTGGGTCGCGGTTGGCGGGGTTCGGGTCATCAAATCCGCCGTAATTGTCATCCCATGCGCTATCCCAACTACTGGCTGTATTGGGCGTTGGATTCCGTTCTGTCGGGCGTTCTCCTATGTAAAAGTAAGTGGCAGTAATATCATAATGCCAAGGATAGGCTCCTTTGCGTGGCGGGGTGGGGACTTTCTTAGGGTCAGGAAAATTGCGCCGGTGACTTTGATCTACGTTTGGTCGTATGGGCCCGTTTTTGATGGATGCTTTCAACAGGCTGTCATCGCTCATGCTCTTGCGAGTATCGGACGCTACTCGAAGAACGAGCTTTTGCCGAGCAGCGAGAGACCTTTCGATAGATTTGCTGGTGGCTCCGGGTACGCTCGCTGCGGCAAGCGGTGTAGTAGTGGAGTATGCAAAAAAGGCAAGAAGGAAGAGTTGACAGACAGTAAGTCGGGGCATGTGTTTGGTTATGAAATTTCTTATTACCAGTTGTGAATGACGCTGGGTCGCGCGTTGGGGAGCTTATCCGGAGCATCGAGCGTATAATGCAGACCTCGGGATTCTTGGCGGCGTATGGCACAATCGACAATGAGGGATGCGGTGAGTGCTAGGTTTCTCAAATCAATGATTTCCGGGGTGACGCGGTAGCCCCAATAGTATTCATTGATTTCGCGATTGATGTTGCGGAGTCGAGTCGCCGCGCGTTGCAGACGGTGATTGGTGCGGACGATGCTTACATAATCGGTCATCGTGCGGCGTACTTCATCCCAACAGTGGTAGAGAATAGCTAAGTCATCTCGCTCAGCCTTGGCTCCGTGAATCCACTCAGGGATGGGGTAGTCCTCCATTTTGTGTGCTAGGGGTAAGCGTGTAAGCATGGTTGCGAGGGCGCGTTTGGAGGTGACAACGCACTCCAGAAGAGAATTGCTGGCCAATCGATTCGCCCCGTGTAAACCCGTACAGGCACATTCCCCGGCTGCAAAGAGGCCGCGAAGAGATGTTTGACCATTGGTGTTCGTTTGGATGCCGCCACATTGGTAGTGTGCGGAGGGTACCACAGGAATCATATCTTTCTCTGCATCTACACCGTAGCTTTTGCACGTTTCGTAAATAAAAGGGAAACGCTCGGCCATGAAACCAGCCGGCTTGTGAGTCATATCCAAATACATGCAAGGATGACCGGTTCGCAAAATTTCACTGTTGATGGCTCGCGCAACAATATCGCGCGGTGCCAAGCTCTTGCGAGAATCGTATTTTTGCATGAATTCTTTACCATCAGGTCCTTTGATGATGCCACCTTCTCCGCGTACCGCTTCGGAGATGAGGAAGGTGAGCCCCTCTCGATCCGAGCTCTTGGGATTGTAGAAGGTGGTGGGATGGAATTGCACAAACTCCATGTTAGAGATATTGGCTCCGGCTCTCCAAGCCATGGCAACACCGTCTCCGGTGGCTGTTTGCGGATTGGTGGTGTACATATAGACCCTACCTGTACCCCCGGTGGCCAACATGATGCGGTCGCAGCGGAAAATATCTACTGCGCCTGTCGCTGGATTCAGGACATACACTCCCAGTACTCGATCTTCTGTTACGCAGCCTAATTTTGCTGTGGTGATAAGGTCGATAGCTATGCGGTGGTCAAGAATCTCAATGTTGGGATGGCGGCGTGCGCATTCTAACAACTTGGAGCTGATTTCTAAGCCTGTCGTGTCTTTGGAATGCAGGATACGCCGTTTTCCGTGGCCACCTTCTCGCCCTAGGCTGAACCCTCCATCTTGCTGCTGGTCAAAGTCCACCCCCCATTCAAGAAGTTCGCGGATGGCCTCCGGAGCTTCTGTGACGATGGTGCGCACGGCTTCTTCATCGCAGAGTCCGGCTCCGGCATCCAAGGTGTCTGCAATATGTTCTTCGAATGTATCGTTTTTGTCCATCACGGCAGCAATGCCGCCTTGTGCTTTGGCCGAGCTGGAAACGAGCGGGTCATTCTTGCACAGGACAATAACCTTTCCATGTTCTGCTGCTCGCAGGGCAAAGCTGAGTCCGGCTACCCCGCTACCGATAACTAAGAAATCTGTCGTAATCATCGTCGTGATAGATGCGCGCGCATTCTATCACAGAAGTTGTCAAATTGCAAATTTTACGATGTAAAAATCAATGGAAAAACGAGTAAATGCGCAGGAAATGACAAGGATTTTATTCTCCCAAGGGCAGAGTGAGCAGGAATGTGGTGCCGGAGGTATCACTGCGCTCCAGTTTCAAATCCCCACCGATAGAGCGTGCTAAATCCCGAGATAAGGCCAATCCCAGCCCGATTCCCGGTTTTCTGCCGGCTGCCGCTTTTGCAGAGCGCGAGAAAGGCTGAAAAAGTTGTTTCTGCACACCGTCATTGATACCCGGTCCATTGTCTGTAAAGCGAATGGAAAGGAAACGGTGGGTCTGAATAGCTTGGATATTGACAGAGGCGGCTTTGCCGGATGCGTACTTGATGGCGTTATCTGCCAAATTGGTGAGGATTTGCTCCACGGAGAGTAAGTCTGTACGCAGAGAAAGGAGCCCTGTGCGGGAATCTATCGCTTGTGTGAATTGGAAACCCGCTTTTTCCAGCTGGTGGCCCACTTTCTTAAACAAATCCGGCAGCAATTTGCCACAAGGGCCGCAATCTTGCCGTCCTCGTACTTTCCCGCGAGTCAGCCGTGCAAAGGAGAGTACGTTTTCGACCAAATGCCCTAGGCGGCGGCTTTCTTGATAGAGTGTTTCGTGGTATTCTTCTACTTTTTCGGGGCTGAGCTTTGCATCCCGCAGCAACTCGGTATATAAATTGAAACTGGTGAGTGGTGTGCGCAGCTCATGCGTAACGGCTGAGACAAAATCGCTTCTGCGGCGTTCTAGGCGGGCATAGAAAGCCAGCAGGCCAAAGAGGATGATGATGCTCAGCCCGGAGGTAACCCATGCTGCCGTAACGGTACTGCGGAGGGCTTGGCGGCGGGCGGTGGTGTCCGGCAGGGAAATGTCTTTTCCGGGGCGCAGCACAAGGGGAAGGGGGGCTAAGTTGGCAATTTCACCCTTGCGAACAAAGCCGATTTCCGGAGATTGTAGCTCGGGTTCCACCAGTGGTAGCAGGTGAGCAGCCAGTTTGGTTGCATCAATGATAAAACCTTCTGCTGCATTGCCGTGGGTGGTGGGGACAGAGCGCATGTACACGAGGTTTTCCCCTGAGTTCCACGCAAAAAACGGACCCGGGGCATCTGTCTGATGCATGGGTTTGGTGAAATCCGTGTCTTTAATTTGGTACACCCCGAACACGGGTAGATGCGTGGTGGGGTCGTATGTGCTTGTTTGGTTGGGATCAAAGACCGGAGCACTGGGATTATCAGCTTTGCGGCGCATGGTATCCGTCACGGCCGTAGCACTGTCCAAGATAGCGCCAAAGCTTTCTTCCCCCGCCGGTACTTGCAGACCTGCCGGTGTCATGAGGAAGAAACCGCAGTTAAAATCAGCCTTGCCTCCCTCCGGCATCGGGTAGTTGATTTGGCCAACAGGTGCCATGTCTCCCAACTTTCCCCGTTCTTCTGCTAGTAGTCGCTCCATTTCTGCCTGCACACGGGGGAGGGACAACTGCAACAAGCGTGTGGATTGAGCGTTCTTATCAATGCGGAGCAACTTGCCTTCCAGTAAAGCCGCTTCACGCGCTTGCCAAAGTGCTGCCGTCAGGGTTAACAGGGCAAAGAAAATGAGAATGATTGTGAGCTTTTTATTCATTAGGCGTTCCATTTGTAGCCCCTACCACGCACATTTTCAAAATGAGCCGCGGCTTCGGGACCAAGTTTTTCGCGCAACCTGGCGAGTGTTACAGCCACAGCGCGAGTTTGATTGGCGCGCGATTGGCTGCCCCAGATGCGGATGAGCATCTCTTCTTGGGGAATAATGCGGTTGGGATGTGCTAAGAAATAGCGGAAAAGTTCGTATTCTCGTTCGCTGAGGGGGATAGTGCAACCATCCTCTCGGTGGACACTGCGTGTGTGTGCATCCAACTCTCCACCGGGATAGTGCAGCGCCTCTATCGCTGTGCGTGGTCTACCGGCAGAGCGCCGTAGCACTGCCGTGATGCGGGCGAGCAGTTCTGCGATACTGAATGGTTTGACAACATAATCATCCGCCCCCAGTTCCAGACCCTTGATGCGTTCTTTTTCTTCTCCATGCGCAGTTAGAATGATACTGGGGATGCCCGGGCATTCCCTTTCCATAATGCGCAGAAGTTTGAATCCGTTGATGTGTGGCATGTTCACATCCAGCAACGCTAAATCAATAGGCTTACTCAGCAGCAACTCCAGCGCTTTTTGTCCGTCTTCTGCCACCAATACGCAATAACCCGCCCCTTGCAGAGTATCTGCCAGGGCTATTCGTATGGGCGTATCATCCTCCGCCACCAGTATGCAGCGTCCGTTCACTCTCTTTACACTAGCACACAGGTCTGCTCCTTTCAAGTTCAAATACCGCCCGCAAATAATCGGAAATAATGCCAAATATGGGGCAAGGTAGGTGTCTTGCTGGGAATTTGCTTGCAATTTTGAGTTTAATGCGGTTGAATGAGCGCATGAAGACGATAGCCCTGATACTGCTTGGTGCAAGTATGGCCATGGTGTTGACCTCCTGCGGGGAGTGTGCCTGCAATTCATACAACAAGGATTACTTGCGGGATGTGCCTGTGACGCGTTCTGCTCGTTTCCGTTAACCTTAAAATCAAGAAAAGCCGGTATGTCTTTTGAAATCCGCGAAAAACCGGAGAAAATAGGGCGTGCTCTATTGATTGGCATAGGTTTGCCTGGCGAATCCCGCCGCGAGCGCTCTGCTTTACTTGCCGAGCTTGTGGATTTGGTGGAGAATTTGGGCATTGGTATTGTCGACAGTTCAGTGGAGTACACCCGCGAAATGCAGGCAAAGTACCTGTGTGGTGTGGGCAAGGCCGAGGAAATTCGTGCGCGGGCGGAAGAGCTGGATGCAGATTGTTTGATTTTTGATAATCTGCTTTCCCCCTCACAGCAAAGGGAGTGGGAAAAGCTGGTAGAGGTGCCGGTGATAGACCGCGAGGAGATTATTCTCGATATATTTGCAAAGCGTGCACGCACGAAAGAGGCTGTGATGCAGGTGGATTTGGCGCGCATGCAGTATGCGTTGCCCCGCATGGCCGGCATGTGGAAGCACTTAGACCGCCAGCGTGGTGGCTCCGGTGGCGGAAAAGGGGGAGGGGCTGCTGCCCGTGGTGAAGGTGAAAAGCAAATTGAAGTGGACCGCCGCTTAGCGCACGATAGAATCGAAGCGATACGCGCAGAATTGGAGACGGTGCGTCGCCAGCGTGGTACACAAAGAAAAGAGCGCAACCGCCAAGGCATACCTTCTGCAGCCATTGTTGGGTACACCAATGCGGGCAAATCATCCCTTCTCAACAAGATTACCGGAGCTGGTGTGCTGGCTCAAAATATCTTGTTTGCAACCTTGGATACGACCAGCCGTAAGATTGAATTGCCGGATGGCCAACCCCTCGTGCTGACGGATACGGTAGGCTTTATTCGCAACCTGCCGCACCGTTTGGTGGAGGCATTTAAATCCACTCTGGAAGAAGCTGTGTTGGCGGATTTTCTGATACAGGTGGTGGATGCTAGCGATCGTGAGGCTTTGCGTCATTATGAGACAACGTGTGAGGTGCTGGCAGAATTGGGTGCAGCAGATAAGCCCATGATTGTGCTGTGGAATAAGACTGATTTGCTCCCGGAAGAAACGCGCCAATCCACCTTGGATGCTTTGGCTGCCAAGGTGGATTGCCCCAGCGTGAATGTGAGTGTGCTGGAAGGAATAGGTATAGAAAAATTGCTCTCCGGGTGTGTGGAAATGTTGTCTCACCGAGTAACAACGGCGCGATATAGGATACCTCTGTCGGAGAGCCGGATTATTGCTATTATGCACCGCGATGGTAAGGTCTTGGCTACTGAATATGAAGGCAACGATGCGTTGGTGGATGCCATTTTACCGCGAGAGTTTGCTGCAAGATTGGAACAATATCTCATCAAGTAAATTATGAAACAACTCTTTTGTTTATTAACGTCTCTTCTCTTGTGCGTAGCATGTTCTCAACCTACCCAAGAGGAGATGATACGCACGGGGGAGCAGATGGATGCCGCTGCTCGCAATAAGCGAGTTTCGCGTACGTTCGAGGAGTTCATTGCCAGCCCCCAATATCGCATGAGCCGCGATATATGGCGCGGTGCTGCCATCCAACAATACAGCCCGAGAAATACGCGAGTGGAAATCCTGCTGGATCAGCAGCGCGGACGCCTCTACATAAACAACCAGATAGCCATGGATTTCCCGGCATGCACGGGAAAGGGCGGGGCATACGAAACCCCGAGGGGGCGTTTCCGCATCTCTGAAAAGAAACTGGAGCATCGCTCTTCCTTATATGGCTCATACGTGAATGCTGCCGGTGCTGTGGTGAAGGGCGGGGTGCGTTCATCCGATGCGGCTCCTGCCGGTTCTCATTTCCAGGGTACAAAAATGCCTTACTGGATGCGTTTTAACGGAGCTATTGGCATGCATACGGGGACTGTTTTGCGAGAAGGCGCTTCCCATGGCTGTGTGCGAATCCCCCCGGAGGCTTGCAGCATCATCTATGCTAAAACGGCTGTCGGTACGCCCGTTATTGTGAAGTAAGATTTCATCTGCATGATGCCATGATTTCTCGCCTATCCTCTGCTTCTGTGGTCGGCATCGATGGCCTTGAAGTATCTGTTGAGGTGGACGCTCGTCAGGTAAAGGAGGCCGGGCGTATCGTCGTGGTTGGTTTGCCTGATGCTGCAGTGAAAGAGAGTATTCAGCGCGTTACGTCTGCTCTGAGTAACAGTAATTTCTTTCGCCCCGGTGAAATGATTGTAACGGTGAATCTGGCACCGGCCGATGTAAAAAAACAGGGGCCGGGCTTTGATTTGCCTATTGCGTTGGGGTTAGAAGTCGCTATTCAACAAAACCATGAGGATATTCCGAAACTACATAAACGGCGTATACCTATCGGGTTGGAGGATTGGTGCATTGTGGGCGAGTTGGCACTGGATGGTCAGGTGCGCGGGGTGCGTGGTATATTGCCACAAGCTGTGGCAGCGCGAGATGCCGGGCGCAAATACCTGATGGTATCTGCAGAGAATGCAGATGAGGCGGCTGTGGTGAAAGGGATTGATGTTTACCCTGTAAAAACGCTCCATGAGGCGTGGATGGTTCTTTCCGAACGGTCGGCGTTCACTCCCTATCAGCCGCCGAATGTGATGGCGGAGTCTGAGTTTGCGCTGGATTTTGATGAAATCAAGGGGCAAAGCTATGCTCGCCGTGCCATGGAAATTGCTGCGGCCGGTGGTCATAATATCCTGCTGAGTGGCAGCCCCGGTAGTGGCAAGAGTATGTTGGCCTCTCGTTTGCCTACAATTTTGCCACCGCTGACGCATGAGGAATCTCTTACCACCAGTAAAATCCACTCTGTTTGCGGACTATTACCCGGGGGCAGAGGCCTCCTCCGCACGCGCCCCTACCGCGCCCCGCACCACACCATTTCCGATGTGGGGTTGATGGGGGGTGGGTCTAATATCACTCCGGGGGAAATATCACTGGCACACAATGGAGTCCTCTTTTTGGATGAATTGCCGGAGTTTAATCGCCGGACTCTTGAAACTCTGCGCCAACCCTTAGAGAGCGGGGCTGTGACAATATCCCGAGCAGCCGGTAGCATGGATTTTCCCTGTGATTTCATGTTGGTTGCGGCGATGAATCCATGCCCCTGCGGTTATCTGGGCGACCCGCGACATGCCTGCAAGTGCTCTCCTGCAGAGGTTGCGCGTTATCGTCGCAAGATTTCCGGGCCCTTGCTGGATCGCTTTGACATGGTGATAGATGTGCCCCCCGTGGCTCCGTCACATTTGCTCTCAAAGCCGGATGGCGAGAGCAGCGCCAACATTCGCGCTCGCGTTGTTGCTGCCCGCCAGCGCCAGTTGCAACGCTATGCCGGAACAGGAATCCTCTGCAATGCACGCTTGTCCGGAAAGGCATTGCGCAAGTATTGCCCCCTCTCCCCCAATCAACAATCTTTACTGCTCTCTGCCGTGGAACAGTTGGGACTTTCTGCTCGTGCTTTTGACCGTATTTTGCGCGTGGCTCGCACCATTGCAGATTTGGCAAATCGGGACCTGCCAACAGATGATGATATCTACGAGGCTATCCAATTTCGCCAGTTCGAAAGCTCCCTGCGCGCTCTCTAAAGAAAAAAATGCGCAAACTGGCACAAAATTGACAAAATTCGTGTTGCAAGTCGGTGCCTCTCGTGCTATTTTATTGGCACCATGATTACAGGTACTACACACAAGAAGGCTGCCGAGTGGGTGGAGCAAATCCGCCAGCTCTGCAAACCCGATTCCGTCTACTGGTGCGACGGTTCCGAGGAAGAGAACACCAAGCTGTGCGACATGCTTGTGGAAAAAGGCACCTACATTCGCCTTAACCCCGAGAAGCGCCCCGGTTGCTTCTTGGCTCGTTCTACTCCTTCTGACGTGGCCCGCGTAGAGGAACGTACGTTCATCTGCTCCAAGAAGCAGGAAGATGCCGGTCCTACCAACAACTGGAAGTCCCCGGCTGAGATGCGCGCCATCCTCAATCCCTTCCTTGATGGTTCCATGAAGGGCCGTACCATGTACGTGATTCCTTTCTGCATGGGCCCCCTTGATTCTCCCCTTGCCAAGATTGGCATTGAAATTACCGACTCCGCTTACGTTGTCACCAACATGCGCATCATGACCATCATGGGCGAGAAGGTGCTCAAGCGCCTTGAAGATGAGGTGAATGGCGGCGGTAATCCCAAGCGTGACGGCTACGGCGATTTCGTGCCCTGCCTCCACACCGTGGGTGCTCCCCTTGAACCCGGTCAGGAAGATGTGACCTGGCCCTGCAACAACGAAGAGAAGTATATCTGCCACTTCCCTGAGACCGGTGAAATCATCTCTTACGGTTCCGGTTACGGTGGTAACGCGCTGCTCGGCAAGAAGTGCCTTGCCTTGCGTATCGCTACCGGTATCGCTCGCAAGAACGGCTGGATGGCTGAGCACATGCTCATCCTCGGTATCACCGATCCCCAGGGTCGCAAGTCCTATGTGACCGGCGCATTCCCCTCTGCCTGCGGTAAGACCAACCTGGCCATGGTTGTGCCCCCGCCCGCACTGGCTGAAAAGGGCTGGAAGACCAGCATCATCGGTGACGATATCGCTTGGATTTGGCCTCACGAGGACGGCACTTTCCACGCTATCAACCCCGAAAACGGATACTTCGGCGTGGCTCCCGGCACCTCCTACAAGTCCAACCCCATCGCTATGGACACCATCAAGGAGAACATCATCTTCACCAACGTGGGCTTGACCGATGACGGTGACGTATGGTGGGAAGGTATGGACGGCGAGGCTCCCGCTCACGCTATTGACTGGCAGGGCAATGACTGGACACCCGATTGCGGCCGCAAGTGCGCTCACCCCAACAGCCGCTTTACCGCTCCCGCTTCCCAGTGCCCCACGCTTGACCCCGAGTACTACAACCCCGAGGGTGTGTCCATCAGCGCATTCCTCTTCGGTGGTCGCCGCGCTACCACCATGCCGCTTGTATTCCAGTCCAAGGATTGGAACCACGGCGTGTATGTAGGTGCTACCATGGGCTCTGAGATGACCGCCGCTGCTTTCGGTCAGATCGGTCAGGTTCGCCGCGATCCGATGGCCATGAAGCCCTTCATTGGTTACAATGTGGGTGACTACTGGCAGCACTGGTTGGATATGGGCACCAAGACTTGCGCTTGCAAGCTGCCCAAGATTTTCAACGTGAACTGGTTCCGCAAGGATGCCGAGGGCAACTTCGTATGGCCCGGCTTCGGTGATAACATGCGCGTTCTCGACTGGGTGCTTCGCCGCTGCCGCGGTGAGGTGGACGGCGTAGAGACCGCTCTTGGTATCTCCCCCACCTACGAGGAACTTGACACTGACGGCCTCAAGGGTTACGACAAGGCTGCATTCGAGACCAACATGACCATCTCCGCTTCCGAGTGGAAGGCCGAGCTCGAATCTCAGACGGAACTCTTCAACACGGTTGGCGATAAGCTGCCCGCCGAGCTTGAAGCCCAGCGTCAGGCTCTGATTGCCAAGTTCAGCTAAAGTCTTTAGGCTGCTGAATACAGCAAGTTCTTTTCTGCTGCCTTCTGGTATACCCCGGAAGGCAGCAGTCTTTTTATCCGTAAGGAGACAAAAAACATGATGACTGCAAAAGGGGTTGCCATTGTTTGGAAGGGGGAGTAGAATGAACTGCGCGAGTGAGCATGCCTATATGAAAAAAGCTATTCATTTGATATTGTTAGGTGCAGCCTTGTTGTTTGTGTCATGTTCCGGTCAAAAGGAGCCGACCCAGGAGCCAATTTCACCAAATGGCACACCTTTGAAACCTAATAAAGAGGGTAAAAAGGCCTCGAATCCCGGAGATAAAGGTGGGAAGCCGGAATCTACCACTGCAGAACAACCTGCCATAAGTAAATATACATATTCCGGTCCTCGCATGCCCGGTCTGAAAGTTTCCCATGTAAGTGTGCCTGGCAACTATGTGGCACTTACCTTTGATGACGGCCCCCACCCATCATTGACTCCGCGTGTGTTGGATATTCTTAACAGGCATGGTGCCAAAGCTACATTTTTTGTTGTGGGCCGCAGTGTAGGGAAGAATAGCAGCATCCTTGCCCGTGCCGTTGCTGAGGGGCATGAAATCGGAGCTCATACATGGAGCCACATCAAGATGACTTCGAGCGGCTCTGAACGCGTTATCAATGAAATGGACCGTACAAAGGCTGCCATACAAGCTGCAACAGGGCATGCACCAAAGGTGATGCGCCCTCCCTATGGTGCGGTTAATTCCGGCATCGTGAGCTTGATGAAGAGCCGTTATGGCATGTCTACAATTATGTGGGATGTCGATACGCGCGACTGGCAGCACCCCGGTGTATCTGTGGTGATACAGAGAGCCGTAGGTCGCGCCACTCCGGGCTCCATTATTTTGCTGCATGATATTCACGAATCCACCTTGCATGCAGTAGAAGGTATCGTGAGTGGTTTGCTGGCTCGTGGATTCCGCTTGGTCACTGTTTCCCAGCTTTTAGCACTTGGTCGTCATGCTGCTCAACAGGCTGCGGAGCCGCAATCGCAGCCCGCGGAATCGAATCAACAGCAAGCCCCGGTGCCCGAAGCGCCGATAATGCCCAATCCTGAACCCGCAACAGCTGCGCCGCAAGCGGTAACGGCTGCGACGGAGGCAACGCCAGCTCCTCAGCCGACCGCTGCCGAGAGCGCTCCTGCCCAGTCTGCGGAAACCGCCGGTGCTGCTTCCATTTCCGGAGCTTCATCTAACGAATGAATGACTGAATTACCCCCTTACTTCGCATGAAAAAAAACGAAGGAACCGTGTATTTAGTGGGAGCCGGGCCCGGCGACCCTCTGCTCATGACTCTTAAAGGACGAGCTCTCATAGAACAGGCAGACTGCTTAGTGTACGATGCCTTGGCATCGGCCACCATGCTTAATTGGGCAAAACCCGGTTGCGAAAAAATCTTCGTCGGTAAGCGCGCCGGCAATCATGCCATGCCTCAAACTGAGATTAACCGGCTCCTTGTGGATTGCGCTTCCAAATATGCTTGCACTGTACGCTTGAAAGGGGGAGACCCTTACGTTTTTGGGCGGGGCGGAGAGGAAGCTTCTGCTTTGTATGATGCGGGGGTTGCATTTCAAGTTGTACCCGGCATTAGTTCTGCCATCGCCGGCCCTGCGTATGCCGGCATTCCGGTGACTCACCGAGCTCACAACACTCAATTTACTGTGTTTACAGGGCATGAAGATGCCAGCCGTGCAGAATCTTCCTTGGATATTGCAGGAATTGCAGCTGCGCGTGGTACCAAAGTGATGCTCATGGGAATGAGCCGTTTGCAGGAGACAATGCGGGCTCTTATGGATGCCGGGCAGGGGGGGGATGTACCTGCTGCTGCTGTACAATGGGCAGCTACCGGTCGCCAGCGCAAAGTAATCGCCACTGTTGCTACCCTTGCAGAAAGTGTGCAACGAGCCGGATTGAGCTCACCCGCTGTTGTGGTAATAGGTGAGGTAGTGCAAGAAGCTACCCGCTTGGATTGGTATGGGCGTTTGCCTTTGTCCGGCCGCCGTATTGTGGTAACGCGCACGCGCGAACAAGCCGGATCCCTTTCTTCTGCGCTGGAAGCATTGGGCGCTGATGTGATGGAATTACCCACAATTCGCATTGTGCCACCGACTGATCGTAAGGATTTTGCTGCGGCCGTAGTGGATAGCCCGCATTACGACTGGCTCATCTTTTCCAGCCCTAATGGAGTCAAACGCTTTTTCGAGGCTTTTTATTCAGTGTATGAAGACATACGAGAGCTGGGAGGCGCCCGTATAGCAGCGGTGGGACCGGGAACTGCTGCTGAATTGAAGAAGCATGGGTTGATGGTGGATGTGATGCCTCAGAAGGCTGTTGCCGAGGAATTGATTGCAGAATTCGACCGCAAGGGTGATGAATTTGGTGGCGTAGCAAACGTGACAATGCTGTGGATACACAGCGAACAAGGCCGTGATATTATCTACAAAGAACTGATGAAACGCCAGGCTATTGTGGATGAGTGTATTGCGTATAACACGGTTCCTGAAACGGAAGATCCCACCGGCGCTAGATTACGCCTCAGTGAAGAAGGGGCAGATGTTATTACTTTCACCAGCTCCAGTACGGTTCATCATTTTATGGCTATGGGGATTTCCTTGCCGGAATCGTGCAAGGTAGTCAGCATTGGCCCTGTTACCTCCGCAACCTTGCGAGAATACGGAATGACGCCTGATGCGGAGGCCCCTCGCCACAATATCCCCAGTTTGGTTGAAACCGTGGCTCAATTGTGCAAAAAATAAATAATGCCATGTCTTCTATGGCTTCTGATTCAATGATGGTTTGCCTTGGGCTCAACTATAAAACGGCGCCTGTCGAAGTGCGGGAACGCTTTTCAGTGGGCAAAAATCAATTACCTGATGCTTTGCACCGCCTGCATGCTCTGCCATCGGTAGATGAGTGTGTGCTGCTTTCCACTTGCAATCGCACAGAGGTTTATTTCTGGTCTCAGAATGCAGAGACAGCCGCGCAGCACATCCTACAATCTATCATGGGGTGCAAGGAAGTACCCCACGTATGCTTCTACCGCTATGAAGGGCGAGAGGCCCTCTCTCACATAGCTCGCGTCGCATCCGGCTTAGATTCCATGGTCATTGGGGAAACAGAAATTTTCGGCCAGCTGAAAGATGCCTACCTGGCGGCTCTAGAACTTGGCACAACAGGTAAAATGGCAAATAGAACTTTCCAGCGTATCTTTACTTTAGGAAAAAAAGTGCGCAGTTCTACTCATATTACCTCCGGCCCCACATCAGTAGGTGCTGCTGCTGTGCAGCTCGCCGGTGAAGTATTGGGAAACTTGGCAGGAATTCGAGTCCTTGTAGTCGGAGCCGGGGAGGTTGCCCGCACAACCGCGCAGAGTTTGCGCTCTCGTGGTGCAGAGCATATTTTTGTTGCTAACCGTTCGTATGATCGTGCCGTAGAACTTGCTTCCAAAGTGGGGGGCGAGGTCATTCGCTTTTCGGAATGGATTCCTTATTTGGAGCAGATAGACATTGTCATTGTCTCTACTTCATCTCCTGTGTACGTGGTAGCTCCTCCTGTGTTGAAGCGTGCCATGCAAGGCAGGGGAGATAGAGCACTTTTCCTGATTGACCTTTCAGTCCCCCGCAATGTGGATCCTTGCTGTGCTGCTGTGCCCGGAGTGCATTTGTATGATATTGATGATATGGAGAGCATGGCCGATGAGTCTCGCCGTGTGAGAACGGCAGAAATATCACAATGCGAGATGATTATACAGAATTGGATTGCGGAGAATGCTGACGATTTATCCTCACCCCCACTCACTCCTCAAAAAGCCTCTTTTTAAATTCTTTCATAAAAATTTAATTTTTTTGTGTTTTTTTTGAACAAAACATGTTAATCTGTGTCTACACTGTGAGGCACTAAGCCGAAGAAACTCTTAAAACAGCTTTTTTATGGAAGAAAATAACACAGGTAAAGGCTCCGCTGACATGTTGAGTGAGACTGAACTAGTTGCTCTCATGGCATCCTTGCGGTTAGAGGCCACCCCCGAGGCAAATTTTGAGGAGCGTTTCCTGTATGATTTTCATGAGCGTGTCGCTCGCGAGGCTGTGTGCCGCCCGGCTCGTAAGCTCCTGTGGGAACATATTCGCCAGTTCCTTTCCAATTTCGGTGGGCGCAAACTTGCCTATGGTGCTTCTACGCTCGGTGCCGGTGCCATAGCTTTGGGGCTCTATTCTATTCCGGAGGAGCGAGGAATCTCCAAAGTTGCGGCTGCCGGCTCTGCCATCGTGGGACAAATGGAAAACTCGATGGCTGCTCTCAAGCCGGGTGCTGCCCAAGAGTTTACTTGCATTGCAGTAGGCGGGAATGAGAAAAAATCCTTCACGCGAGACCGCATGGCCGTAGCACAAAATAATACGACTTTTGCTTTGTTAAACCAGCCGGAATCTGATGTGCTCTACGTCTCCTCTTCCCAACCTGTCAACATGGGCCTTTCTGCCGGTATGGATGCTGCGTTCCCCACGCTGACCACGAATTTGGCACTCTAAGGCCATAATATCATCTTTTACGGTAAGCGAGTAGATCCTTCTTGTGGGGGCTACTCGCTTTCTTTTGGGCTTGCTGCGAATTTGAAAGAAAAGGAATGTTGACATAACTCTAGGAAAACAGTATAATGACACTGTTATGGCAAAAGTGCATATTTTCGGTAAGGAAAACATCACCTCACAACCCTCACTTTACCTGCCTAATAGGGTAGATGGTGAGACATTGTCTGAACTGGAGAAACTGCTGGGCGGGGCAGAGAACGTGGCCTACATGGTAGAAGAAGTTCTGCTGCCATCTCCGGACATCATGAAAAAGCTGGCTAGCCGCCGAGTACTCAAGTTTAATTTCCGCAATAGCAACAGCAAGACCTTGCGCGAAAAGCTCCTCAGCCTGATGCAAGAGGGCTTGGATGTTATCTTTGTGCCGGGGCGCCCCAACAGTATCATCGGCTGCATATCAGATGTCCCTATGCCTTTCATGATGCAGTTGGCGGCATTGCACATTTCTCCCATACCTGTATTTGTTGGTTTCTACCGAGATAATCTGATACGCGCTTTTACTGCATCTGCCCCCTATGATTACATCAGCATTAATATACAACCCAAGCTTGCACCGGGGCCTCTGACCGGAGAACGCGTGATGGAAGCTTGGATGGATGCTTCAGCGGATGCTTATGACCGTAATCCTATTCTGGATAAGTCTATTGCACGGCTCTTGGTTGAGGGGATGCGCCGCTATTCCAAGTCTGAACTCATAGATGGGATGGATGGTTCGTCTTTGCCCTACGGTAAGATGTTGGGTGTAGCGATGGCTTTGTCTCGCTACTTGAAAGAGACGGTGAAAGAGGAGCGCCTTGGTATCATCTTGCCACCGGGCAAGGCCGGTGTGATTGCGAATTACGCTTGTATCCTAGCTGGGATTGTTCCGGTGAACGTCAACTACACTTCATCCGAAGCTGCGTTTGAAAGCATTGTGCGCCAAAGCGGTATTCGCCATTTCATTACTGCTCGTGCATTCATGAGCAAATTGCCGCAATTCCCTTGGCCTAAGGGAGAATCCATCTTGCACATTGATAAGATTTTGAAGGGCATAGGAATGACTAAGATTGCCTCATGGGTGGCATTTGCCAAGTTCGCACCCATGCCGGTCATTTCTCGCACCTTTAAGTTGGATGCCCGCCATGGTGATGATGAAGCGGTGCTTCTTTTTACCTCCGGCTCATCCGGCGAGCCCAAGGGGGTGGCTCTTTCTCACCGTATGGTATTGGCGAATGTCACACAATTACTGAGCCGAGTAAGCGTTCCCGTTGGTAGCCGTTTCCTGTGCAGCTTGCCCATATTCCACAGCTTCGGTCTTACTGTGACGACGATTCTTCCTCCTCTTTATGGCTTCTCGATGGTTTCATACCCCTCACCCTTAGAGGCCAAGAAGCTCAACGAGCTGATAGAGCAGTACAAGTGTGGATTAGTGGTATCCACCCCGACCTTTGCGCGTAGCATGCTGCGCCGAGCCAACGCAGATACATACAAATCCGTGTTGTACTTTGTTGTTGGAGCAGAGAAGTTGCAGAAAGCTGTTGCGGATGAGTTTGCAGAGAAGTGCAATTTGGAAATACTGGAGGGCTATGGCCTTACAGAAACCTCTCCCGTATGCGCTGTGAATCTGGATGCTGTTACCTCTACGGCCGAACAGCCATACTATGTGCCCGGTTGTAAGTTTGGTACCGTGGGGCAAATCCTGCCGGGCGTTGCTGTCCGCCTTACTGACCCTGATGATGATGATAAGCCCTTGCCTCTGTCAGAGCAAGGGATGATTTGGCTGCGCGGTTCCAATGTTTTCCGTGGATATATTGGCCGGGAAGACCTCAACTCAACTGTATTCCGTGATGGTTGGTTTAAGACCGGCGACTTGGGAACCGTTGATTTGAATGGTTTCCTTACCTTGGGCGGGCGTCGCTCTCGCTTCTCTAAGGTTGGTGGTGAGATGGTTCCTCACGAGGTTGTGGAGAATGCCATTGATGCGTTTGTGCAAGTGCCGGAAGGATTTACAGGTCGAGCCATCGCCATCGTGGGTGTGCCGGATGCGCAGAGGGGCGAGGCTCTGGTGATGCTTTCGTGCGTACACCAGTCGCAGTTGCCGCAGGCCTTGGATGAGATACGAACTCACTTAGTGGAGCAAGGGATTCCGCGTTTGTGGAGCCCGAGAGATATCATCCCCGTAGAGGCAATCCCCATGTTGCCGACGGGTAAGATGGATTTGCGAGGCTGCCAGATTCTTGCAAATGAAGCTTTGGGCTTGGAGCGCCATTGATGATTTAAGAGATAAACTTTCATAACAAGAGCGCCCGGGTAGTTTTCCTTGCTTCCCGGGCGTTTTTGTGGCATACTCTAGCCCATGAAGAACGGCAAGAAAACCATCAACGTCCGGCGTCCAGAGGTGATGGAGAAAGTGCAAGCTGATGTAGCGCAATACAGAAGCCATCTTGTGGAATCCATCATTGCTTCCGGTAATGAATACATCAACGGGAAATTGCGCATCAGCTTGGCATCCGATTTCGGATTTTGTGATGGTGTGAAACGAGCCATTGAAATTGCCTACGCTACATGCCGACTTTTCCCCGATAAACGTATTTGGCTCATCGGGGAAATCATACACAATCCGGAGGTCAATACCCGCTTAGATGCAATGGGGCTTTTACACTTGCCGTGGAGCCTGAATGATGAGCGCTATGCCCAACTGACCCACGAAGACGTAGTGATTATGCCTGCTTTTGGCGTATCGGTACAAATGAGAGCCTTCCTGGAGTCCAAAGGCGTCCAGCTTGTAGACTCAACATGCGGCAATGTGGTGAAGGTTTGGCATCGCGTGCGCAACTATGCAAGGAGGGGAATCACCAGCATTATTCACGGGAAAGTGCGCCATGAGGAAAGTATTGCCACGGCTTCCCACTCCCGGGGGGATGATGGAATGGGTAACTTTATTGTCATCTTTAGTGAGGACGATGCACGAGCTGTAGCACAATATATTGAGGGAAACGGAAACAAAGAGGATTTCCTTGCGCGGTTTAAAGATAGTGTCTCACCTCAATTCGACCCCGACATCCATTTGCTGGAGGTTGGCGTAGCAAACCAGACGACTATGTTGAAGGACGAGACGGCTCGCATCCAACAAATCATACGCCAAGCTGTAGAAAAGCGTGATGGTAGCTCTGCTCGCTGCCACTTGTTTGACACAATTTGTGGGGCGACTCAGGACCGCCAGAATGCTCTGTATAATCTTTTGGAGAAAGACTTGGATGCTATGTTCATTGTAGGTGGCTACAATAGCTCCAACACAACTCATTTGGCGCATATTGCGGCTCGTCGTATGCCCACTTTCTTCATTAAATCTGCTGATTGCTTGATGAATAAAGAGCAAATCAAGTGCTTTGACTTGGCGTCTAAAGGTGAGCGCGTCTGTCAGTTGCCACCAGCCATGACGCATCCCGCTATGCAGTGCCATATTGGTATTACCGCCGGGGCTTCTTGCCCGGATAATGTCATTGAGCAGGTGGTTACACGCTTGCTTGAGCTTCGCCAAGCCTAAATTGAAGTTTGAACAATAAAAGACCGCATCGATTTCTCGATGCGGTTTTTTATTGTTGTTTATTATGATCTAAAAGGGCTTTAGAGCTCAGGAGAGAGAACAATGTACTGCCCAGCTGTTGCTTTGCCACGCTTGGTCTCGGGGAAAATCTCCTTGGCCATTGTGCCGCGCTCGCCATCGTTCTCGTCTTCTACGATGTCATCGTCCTTCATGTCGGTGACGGAGCCATCGCATTTCAGTACAAATACGTGACCACCGAAAGAGTTGAGGTCGTATACGACTTTGTCGCCGGAGTAGGGCTTGTCAGAGGGATATACGGAGCTGATGGCCAAGGGTGCGTTGCTGGCCGTCACGCCGGTCTTAATGGTGTCATCGCTCGTGTCTTTCTTCATCACGTAGGAGAGACCATTTTCACCACGCTCCAAGGCACGCCCATTAGCCAACTTGTCGTCTGCCTCCTTGGTCATCTTACCGGCGCAGTTCACTTTGGCATAAAAGTTCTTTTCCGTGTTGTTAGAACGAGTGTAGTAAATCTGGCGGAAGTAGGCGTTGGAATAATCACCCTTCAGCTCGCCAAAGTTGTAGTCCGGCTGGGATTCCATCAGCTTGTCGGCCGTGGCATCGCTGGGATAGCTGCCATTGTCCGTCTTGAACTGCTGCATGATGGTGGAAAGCGTCTTCAGGTTGGAACTCGCCATCTGGCGGTCGCCATCGTTCATGTGATCCATAATCGGACCATAACCCACGGCTGCGAGTGTGGCAAGAATGGCAATCACAACCATAAGTTCGATAAGGGTGAAACCACCCTTCCGGCTTTTCTTAAATGGAGTTATTTTCATGCGAATATACGGTGTAGCTGACTCTCTATATAGCATGTTATCTCTCTCCTTGCAAGCTGCAAATGAAAAAATCTTATTTTGCTCCCCTTTATCAGCCGAAATAAAAAAGATTCTGTTTTTACTCATAACAGAGGGTGTGATGAGGTGTAGTTTTTTAAAGTGATAGAAAATCAGTCTATTGTGGAAACTAGAGCGAAAAGTTGATGTTTTTTTGTAGCTTCTTTTCTAGCATAGGGGGATATGAAAACGCGAAATTGTCCCCCCATTGATGCACTGCAGAAGAGAATTTTATCCTTGCAAGAAGTAAAAAATCTTATAGAAAGGCTGGAAAAGAAGGAAAACCGGGCCTGTGCTGCCGCAATTGTCCTCATGCTCTGGGGGAACGTGGGCTACAAGGCGTTGAGGGAAATGAAGTGGAGCGATGTCTGGGATTTTGGCACAAAACACCGTTCTGCTTTACCTGTGCAGTTGGTAGCATGGCTCGGGAAGTTGGGCTATCTGGGAATCCCGGAGGCTCCTGTGTTACCAAGAGGTTGGAATCGGCGTTGGCTCCGCTTAAAACAGGAGTTGGCTATAAAAGATGCCTCTGTGTTGCACGCTACCCACGCTTATTACTCCACCACAAGCCAAGAGCAGGGGCCTTCTGCGGATGAACGGGCTGCTTTTTGGTCGCAGATGTGGGATTAACCGCGATATTTTGCCTTCTGGTGTTGCCAGATGGCATAAGCTGCGCAGAGTACGTTAGGAATCCACAGCACAATGTAGGGGGTGATACCTCCGGATTTGCGGGAGAGCTCGCAAAAGACCAAGGCTACAAAATAAACTGCGGCAACGATAATGCCAAGGGCAAACCCGGTAGATGTATCTTTGCGCCGCGCTGTGATGGCGAGCGGTACGCCAATAAGCGAGAACACAATGCACGCGCAGGCAAATGACGCTCTCTGTACCCCTTCAGTGCGGAAGGCTCGCTCATTTTTTGTGTTCATGTCAGACTTATAGTAGCGGACATCCGAGTATGCGCTTTCCCAGAGCTGGTCAGCACACGGGAATGTGGGATCCAACGCAGCCACGTTTTTGTATCGCTCCATGACTGGGGGATTCACCGGGCGTATCACTTCCAAATGCGCCAACTCTGCTGCAATTTCTGCATTTGTGAAGCGATTGGGCTTGAGCTTGCGGCGTGTTCGAATCGGAATATGAATACGCAGTGGTAATTCATCAATCGTCGGCAAATCAGTAATGGCTCCATCAGCGGAGTGCTCGATGGTGGCTTTGTGAAGGGTGAGGTGAAGCAAACGCGATTTGATGTCAAACTCGCCAATAGTTGCGGATTGTGCATGAACGGCTTGGAAATCAGCTCCGCCCATGTTGCTGTCTTCCCGCAGCGGGTACATGTGTACACCGTAAATGATATCTCCCGATTTACCTTCCGTATAAAGTTGAATTTTATCGAGCTTTGTGGCACCTTGTCCGGAGCTGAGAAGATTGCGGGGATTATCCATTGCCGCCTTCAGCACAAGCTCAGTCATGGCTTGTTTGCCGCGCGGGGCAATTTCGATGTTGATGTAGTAGCACAGCCCAGAAAGAACGATACCCATGCCGATGGCGGGGGCGCTAAGTCTCCAGAGACTGAGGCCGGCCATACGCATCGAGGTCAACTCATTATCCGCAGCCAAACGCCCGTATACCAGCAGCACGGCTGTGAGGAAGCCCCACGGTACGGAAAAGGTGAGAGAGAAGGGGATAACTTGCAGAATGAAATCGATGACGATGCTGGGAGGCGCACCGCTCTCCACCAGAAGAGAGTGCAACTCTTTGAACAATTGCCCCAGCAACATCAACAATGTCAGCGACATTACGCCCAACAATGTAACGGCTATCAACTGGCGCAAAATGTATCGATCTATCGTTTTCATGCAGAGCATCACCCCTCTCTAGGTCTACGCGTGTTGATTCTAGCATATGTATGACGCATTTGCAAATAAGAAATCAAATTTACTTAAATAATTTTGTGGTGAAAAATCACCAAAAAGCACCTGCGAGCAGAATGAGCTCGCAGGTGCGTTGTTTTGAGAGAATGATGAGCAAAAATCAGGCTTCACCGGAAGCGCCCATGGCTTCTTCAATCATTTTGCGGATGTCATCAGCCTGTTTTTTGAGGGCACGCAATTCCTTGAAAGCTTCCGGCAGTTTGCGGATAGCCACAAATTGCTTGCGTGCTTCTGCAAACGGGGATGCAGGAGCTCCCCAGTAGGGCTGACCACCTTCCAAATCGGACATAACACCCGTGCGCGCTGCCAAAATAGCCTTATCGCCGATGTTGAGATGGCCTGCTACACCACATTGAGCAGCAATGGTCACATAATCTCCTATGTGAGTACTACCGGCAATGCCGCTCTGGGAGACGATGACCGTGTGTTTACCAACGGTGACATTGTGACCAATTTGAACAAGGTTATCAATCTTTGAGCCTTCTCCAATGACTGTTTTTCCGAAGCGTGCTCGGTCAATCGTTGTATTGGCGCCAATGTCTACATTGTCTTCAACAACGACAATGCCCACTTGGTCGACCGTTTCGTAGCGCCCTGTTTCCTTATTGAGAAGGAAGCCGAAGCCATCGGAGCCAATCACCGCTCCGGGTTGGATAACGACATTGTTACCCAAGATACAGCGTTCGCGCACAACAACGCGGGGATAAAGTTTGCAGTTTTGCCCAAGTACAGCAGATTTGCCAATGTAACATCCCGCCCCAATGTCTGAACCATCGCCGATGGTGGCTCCTGCCTCAATGATTGCGCCTGCGGCTATGCGTACTTTCGTTGCATCCACAACGGCGGTGGAGTCTACGATGGCCTGTGGGGAAATACCGGGTTCAAAATCGTTGGCTGCTTTCATGAAGTGATCCACGAGAGCATTAAACGCCAGAGAAGGGTTATCAACTTCAATGAGAGCTACGCCTTCCGGATATTCCGGCAGAGCCGGCGGTACCAGAACTAGACTGGCTTTTGTGGACATGAAGTCCTTGAAATATTTTTCGTTTCCAAGGAAAGAAACCTCGCCGGGGGTCGCTTCTGCTAACGTAGCGACTCCGGAGATTTCAATCTCCGGAGTCGTGTTGAGAAGTTTTCCTCCGGTGAGACCGAGAACTTCGTTGATTGAGAGGTTCATGGACGCACAGGTAGGTGAGAGAGTTTAGATTTTAGTTGGCGGCAGGTTGCTCTGCAGGCTGCTGGCCGGGGATGGCAGAGGAACCATACAGGCGCTGCAACTCAGCCTTGGGGTCGAAGCCTTCGGGCGCACCGGCGTTGAGCTTCTTGAGAACCTCAGGGGTGATGTCGAACGTGGACTTCACATAGGGGAAAATCTTGGTGCCGGGGTTAGCATTGGTAGCGCTGGAGTCAATCACCAAGTCGCAACCGGATGCCGTGGCAACTTCTTCGATGGTCTTCTGTACTTCGTTGAACAGAAGAACCATGTCGCGGCGGAACAGCTCGCGGAAAGCAAGGGAGCGGCGCTGCACGTATGTCTGGAGTTCCTGCGTAGCTGCTTGGATTTCGTTCTGCTTCACAGCGTGCTGATCGCGCAGCTTCTTCACAGCAGATTCAGCGAGGGAAGGGTCGTACTGAGCCTGAATCTTCTTGTCTTCTTCCTGAAGAGCGGCGACCTTTTCTTCACGGGTCTTGATGTCGGCCTTAATGGCAGCTTCCTGTTCTTTGAGGCGGGTTTCTGTCTCGAAGCGCTTGTAGAAAAGAGTGTAAAGCTCAGTTACGTTCACAGATGCAATCTTGAGCTCAGCTTGAGCCGTAGCGGCAAGAGCGCACAGCGTTACAGCAATTGTGGAGATGATGGGGAACTTCATGATGTTAATTAATGAGGTCGTTTGACGTGAGCATTTTAGCGCATCGCTCATTCAAGTCAAGAAAAGCTTGTGTCAATGAAAGAAAAAGCTGGATAGGATGACACAGTTGGCCAAGAGGTTGACAATCGAAAGAAAAGTGATTATACTGATGCACGTTACCAAGAATGCAGTATGTTTGAGTTGATATCTAGACTATTACGTCCGGGCGCAGATGCAGAGGTATTGCGCAGGACGGGTGATAATTTGCGCAAGATGTTGCTAATGGCAGCGCTGAGCGTTGGGGTGATGTATATCATGGTTGGTTACACATCTGTAGATGCAGAGGTAGCTGTTTTCCGCATGGCTTGGTTATTTTTTGTCTCCATAGCCTTGGTTGTCTTCTATCTGGTAACGGTGCGAGACCAGGAATTGGATATGCGCCGTTTATTGCTATGTACACTCATCATATTGGCTCAAATGGGATTGATGATGGGGTGGAATGCGGTGCAGGAACATTTTAGCCAGTTTACACGGGGACAGTTGTTGTTGGTTTTGCCGTATATTTTGGCGCCATCCGCTGCGGCTGTGATGGTGGGGCGCAATTTAGGGATATTCATGGCACTGAGCGGTACTTTCTTTGGAGTTGTGCTTTTCCCTTTAGATTGCCCGGTTTTGATACTGGCGGATTATATAGTCGTGAGCTTTCTTACGGGGGTGGTAAGTGCATCATTGAGCGCACGTGTCCACAAGAGAGAGCAGATAATATACGCAGGCATAGCCTCCGGGTGTGTTGTTTTTGTATCGACCTTGATACTGGGTTTGATTCGGGGAATTGATTTGGCATCGTTGCGAGACGGGTTTGATGCCTCGTGGTTTGCTGGAGAATTTGCTGTGGCTGTGGCAGTCAATTTTGTGGTGGCAGTGCTCATCAATGGCCTGATGCCGATATTGGAGAAGATATTCAACATTTCAACGCATATCACATGGTTGGAATGGGCCGATATGAATCACCCTATTCTGCGTAAGTTGCAGATAGCTGCGCCTGGCACATTTCACCACAGTTTGTATGTACAACGCTTGGCCGAGGCTGCGGCCGAAGCGATTGGGGCAGATGTGACAAGAGCCGGTGTGTGTGGCCTTTACCACGATATTGGCAAAATCAACAATCCGCAGTATTTTGCAGAAAATATCGTAGACCAGACGATGTCGCCACATGCCGAACTCACTCCGGAAGCCAGTGCCCGCATTATCACCGCCCATGTGGCAGATGGGGTGGAAATGGCCAATGAACACAAGCTCAATAGCCGTATCATTAGTGTGATTCGGGAGCATCACGGGGTTTCGACAGCTTATTTCTTCTATCGTAAGGCTTTGGATCGCTATGAAGAAGAGAAACGCCGCTTTGATGAGGGGCAGACAGATACTTGCCCGGATGAAGTGGATAAATCCATCTTCACATACAAAGGCCCCATTCCGCAGACTCGGGAATCCGGCATTGTCAGCATGGCAGATGCCGTAGAAAGCGCTACCCGCTCGTTGCAACACCCCACGGAAGAGGATATCCGCACCATGATAGACGGCATTTTTAAGGGGCGTATATTGGATGGACATTTGCAAGATTGTGATTTGACTTTGGGAGAAATAGCCAAGATGAAAGAATCCTTCTTCAATACGCTGCGTACCATGAATCACAATCGCATTGCATACCCCAAGCCGGAGAAAGATGATTCAACTGCTGCGGTGCTGGCCAAACGAAAAGAGGAAACACCGGAAAAAAGTTGATGAAGCGGAACCACCGGTGGAGAAAGTGATATGATACAGCGATTGCGCAGTATATGCATGGTGCTCGCCTTTGTAGTGGGCGGCTTTTTCCATGATGCCATCGATGATTTTAAGTATTTGCTACCCATAGGCATTGGGTTGATGCTCAGCATCACCTTTGTGAGTTTGGACACAAAACGACTCAAGCCGCAGCGGATGCACCTGTGGCTCATGTTGGCCTTGCAGGCGTTTGCTTTGGGTTTTTGGGGTATTATCCGCCTGATGGGGTATCCGGTGCTTGCTGAAGGGGTGTATTATTGTGCGGCCGCGCCCATCGCCTCGGCGAGTCCGGTCATTATCAATCTGCTCAAAGGGGATGTGGAGTTCAGCACCACCGCCATGGTGATGAGCCAGGTTGTCTTTGCCGTGGTGACTCCGTTTTTACTCCCTCTCGTGGTGCATGATCCATCCCTTTCCTATCTGGAAATTGCATACCAAGTAGCAGAGCAGATTGCCACTATTCTTCTGGCACCGGCAGTCATTTCCCTTGTATTGCGCCTTCTCTATCCGCCAAGTATGCACTGGGGTGCCAAGTTGCGGGATTTCTCCTTGGGAATATGGATTTTTAACCTCACGCTCATTTCGGCAGTGGGAACGACCCGTGTATTGAATATGGGGTATGATGGAGAGGAAATGTTACCCATGATACTGGGGGCTGCATTAGTTTGCTTGTGTGGATTTGTGGGGGGATACTGGCTAGGATATCCCAACCTCAAGCGGGAGTGCTCTCAAGCGCTTGGGCAAAAAAACACGGTTCTTACTCTGTTCATTGCAGGGCAAAGTTTCGCCACACCTCTGGCATATGTGGCTCCTGTGTTCTACGTGTTTTTCCACAATATGGCCAATGCCATTCAAATAACCCTCTCGAATAGAGAAAAAAAGAAACGAATCCGATGAATAAAGGAGCCGTTCGGGTTCTATAAGCCAGATTCTGTCCACCCTTGCGGGTTGTGTGGCCATTTTTCTCCCGGTTCTTGGGCGAACCGGACCTCTTGCGAGGTGCAACTAATACCCGGGGTTTGTAGCAGGCAGAGCGACCCTACCCCTGTTTGTCTTGCATCGCGCGGGGTTTACCATGCCTCCATCGTTACCTCCGGAGCGGTGGGCTCTTACCCCACCTTTTCACCCTTACCCTTGCGGGCGGTTTGTTTTCTGTGGCACTTTCCGTCCACCCGGGCTTGAGACCGGGTGTCTCCTGCTTTCACAGGACACGCTGCTCTGGGATGTCCGGACTTTCCTCTACGCATAAGATGCGCAGCGGCCACCCGAACCCGAACGGCGCACTAGGGTACACCACTACCTCGCTCTTGGCAAGGCAAAAGTCTCGTCACTGCAATGAAAGAAATGCCCCGAGCCTTGCGCGGAGCATTCCTTCCTTCGTTGTTTGAGCTTTTGCCGGGCTTTGAATCAAAGCGTAAGGGCAAAGGCCAGTTTGGCTACAATAGAGTGGGCAATGGCCTTTACTTGGTCGTCAGATACCGGAGTTTCTGTCTTAATGACGGCTAAGGAATCGCCACTGGTGTGATCTTTGGGCGCAACAATGTTTTCGATGTTGATACCGGCTTGCGAAAGCAACTGACCAATGGTAGCAATGACACCGGGGCGGTCTTGGTAGCGGAAAATAAGAGTGTGTCCGCGCAAAGCTGCGTAGAGGTGGTTAAATGAATCAATGCGGGAGACAACCGGCTCGCCGTCCACCACCATGCCTCGTACACTGGTAATTTTCTGCTTACCGTCTTCTTCCATGAACAAATCAAGAGTCAGCGCATCATCATAGAGCTTGTCATCCTTAGGTTCACGCGCTTTGAAAACGATGCCGTGTTCCCGCAGGGAAGCTTCTGCCGCTGCGGGCATGAGTCCTTGCTCTGCGCCGGGAACGGTGCCGGCCAGAATCCACGGGGTGAACCATTTGCGGAATGAGCGCAGGTTGTTGTAGAAGGTGCATTCAATTTTGCGGATGGGTTTGCACCCGCCGGCTTGGTAGCAGAGCTTACCAAGCATAGCAGCCAGTTGCAAGTGGGCCGGATTGAGGTCCGCCGGCTTTTCTACGTTGATGACGCAGCTCGTATCACCATTTGCAAAGTAGGCCTCCATCTGAGAGGCCGCGCGCATGGCCGCCATTTTGTTTGCTTCGGCTGTATTGGCACCCAAGTGGGGCAGCATCACATCTGCTATATCAGCACTGGGCTGCATGGCTGCTGTATCTTTGGGATGTACATCGGTGCAGTAGATGAGCTTTTTGCCCGCAGCCTTAGCATCTCGCAGAGCTTCTTCATCCACCACGCCGTAGCGTGCGCAGTTGATGAGCATGGCGCCTTCCTTCATCATGCCAATCAGTTGGGCATTGATCATGTTGCGCGTAGCCGGGCCGCCGGGAACATGTACGGAGATAATATCAGCCGTCGAGAAGATTTCTTCTAGGGTGGAAGGAGTAGCCCCAATGTTGAGTGCGCGCTGGTGGGAAAGGAAGTGGTCGTAGCCCAATACGGTGCATTCAAAGCCCTGCAAGCGTTTGACCAGTATACGGCCAATGTTGCCAAGCCCCAGAATGCCTACTGTCTTGCGGGTGAGTTCACGCCCCATGTATTTTTTCTTGTTCCACTCACCGGCGCGGGTTGTCGTATCTGCCGGAACCACATGGCGATAGGCGGCTAAAATCATAGCCACGACTTCTTCTGCCACAGCGTTGGAGTTTGCGCCGGGCGTATTCATGACATCAATACCCTTGGTGCGGGCGTATGCGTAGTCAATGTTGTCGTAGCCGGCACCGGCGCGGATGACGCACTTGAGGGCGGGCAGAGCATCGATGATTGCCTCAGTTACTTTTTCAGAACGCACGATAAGACCGTTTGCATCCGGGTGAGCCGCAACGAGAACATCTATGGGCTCGCTGTCGTTTTGGACTACTTCATAGCCGGCTGCGGTAAGTGTCGCAGCGGCGGCTTTGTCAAGTTTAGTGGGGATAAGTATTTTCATGGTGAAAAAAGGTTAGCGTTCAATTTCATGAAGGAAGAGACCGGAGCGCAACTTGGGCTCAAACCAAGTGGATTTGGGTGGCATAATTTCTCCATTGTCTGCCACGTTGAACAAATCTGCCATGGTGACCGGGTAGAGCGCAAACGCGACACCGTCTCCAGTGCGCTCCTGAAGCTCTTGCAAGCCGCGAATCCCGCCAACAAAATCGATGCGAGGGCTGGTACGCGGGTCATCTATTCCCAGCACCGGGGCAAGTAAGTTGGATTGCAAGATAGCGCAGTCCAAACTCTCGATGGGGTGCGCTTCATCGAATGTTCCTGCTTTTGCGGTGATACGGTACCATTTTCCTGCCAGGAACATGCCGAATTCGTGTTTGCGGGTGGGGGCAGCCGGGCCAATCTCTTGCGCCGGAACTACATCGAACACGGTGGAGATGCGTTCCACGAATTCATCCGGCGAGAGTCCGTTCAAATCACCCACCACACGGTTGTAGTCCATGATGAAGAGATCTTCATCGCAGAATGTGACAGCCATCAGGTAATTAAACTCTTCTTCTCCCGTATAGTCCGGCTTCTCTGCGCGGCGTTTGGCTGATACGGCGGCGCTGGATGCTGTGCGGTGGTGCCCGTCTGCTATGTACAGGGTGGGTACCTCTTCAAATCTCTTGCGTATCGTCTCAATCACCTCGGCATCTGCCACCGGCCAGAGCAGGTGAGTTACGCCGTCTTCACTTGTAAAATCATATTCCGGCTTGTGGAATTTAATCCATTTGCGGATGGCTGTGGAAATACCCTCATGTTTACGATAGGCAAGGAAGACGGGTTCTGTCTGGGTAGAGCAAGCATCAAAATGGTTGATGCGATCCAATTCTTTTTCCTTGCGGGTGAGCTCATGTTTGAGGATAGTGTTGTTGAGATACTCATCCACGCTGGCGCAGCCCACAATGCCGGTTTGCACCCGGCCCCACATGATTTGGCGGTAGATGTAGTAGCAGGGGGTGGCATCCTTGCGCAGAAAACCCTTGCGGATAAAATCTTGCAAGTTTTTATTGCTCATTTCATAGGTGCAGGCATCGTGTATGCGTTCTTCATCCGTGTCAATATCAGCACGGCAGATGTGCAGGAAAGATGAGGGATTGCCTTCTGCCATGCGGCAAGCTTCCGCATGGCTCATGACATCGTATGGCAGGCTGGAAACCTGTTCAACATATTCCTTGGGAGGACGCAGTGCAGCAAACGGGCGTATCGTTGACATTGGGGGGGATTGGTGTAGTGTTATATGAGATTAAGGTTTTTCTGTGGGGGTGTCCACTTTCATATCATCACAGTAATGTAGGATGAAAGACTGGGTATTCTTTGCCGCCGGATAGCGGTCTGTGTAGGTTATGTGATTGTCCCGGAAGCTGACACCGGAGGCAGAAATAGCATAGAGCAGGGGGACCCTGTGGGTGATGAAAGTGTTGCCTTCTATGCGCACATTGTTGTGGTAGCGTGTTTTTTGCTTGTCCGGCATGCGCACTTCCGGGCAAATGGAGATGATGGCATGCGTGAATTGGTAGAGAGAGGTAAGGTTGTGCTCGAATGTGTTGTTGCGAATGGTCACATCCAGACAACGCCCGCTTTCATACCAGCCTTGGGCATCTCCCGCCAGCAAAATAGCAGATCCGGATGAGTGGTCAAAATGGTTGCCTTCCACCAGCACGGGACGGGGTGTGGTAAAGAGCGCGCCCCGAGCCCGATTGTGGCGCACGGTGTTGTTGCGGAAGATGACTTGCGGGTGCCAATCAGCATTTTCCACCGCATCCCCTACACCGATGCCTTCGGGTAAGGGAGTCTTCAGTGTTATTTGAAGGTTCTTTGCGTCAATTATTTGAACATCTTCAACCTCGCAAGTTGTTTCTGTGTTTTCCAGTGTTTTGCCGTGAATGAATTGCAGTTTTTCTCCCGGCAGAGCAATTTCAAACCCATATGCTTGGCCGTGCATGAAGCGGGCTATAAAGCAGGTGGGGGAGATGACTTTGGTGATGGCCGGGCAGGTGGCATGCACGTTGATGGCATCATCCATCATGCCTTCATAGGTGGCGTTTTCCACAAGAATGAGCCCCGCACAGTTGGAAAAATGGGTGGCATCCGCCGCGGTGGTGTGGAATCGACCGGGGGCTCGCAAACAACCACCGCCGTTGATGTGAATGTCCTTGCTGCGCTGCGCGATGAGAGCCATGCCCAGGCTATCATGGAATACCACATTGTTGAGTGTTGTGTTATACGCCCGGTATAGCAACATGCCCGGATGGGGGCGCCAAGCATTGCGCAGTACCAAGGTATCTCCCACAGCAAGTTTGTATTGCTTCCCTTTCTCGCCTGTGCGGAATCGTACGCCATTTTCGCCTACCTGCTCAGCCGGGAAGTTCCACAGCATATCACCCCAAAGACCATGCGCCAGCATTGCCCCATCAGGGCGGAATCCCAATGCATGGTTGGGGCTAAGTTTCCACCCCCTACCGCTGATACAGAACTTGCCGTCTTCCACGCTCCAAGCCGGTGTGGGGGAAAATTGCAGCGTGACACTATCCTCTGCTATTTCAACGATTCGACCTTCACCGGCAAGGGGTGAATCAACTGCTATGTTGATGTCGGATATCGTGATGTCGGAACAGTATTGGAGCAAAAAGGGAAGCATGCGTCCATGAAAGATGAAGGTGCTTCCATTGCCTCGAAGGGTGGTGTTCTTCAGTCCTTGCAGGGGAATGCCGATGCGGTGAGCAGGCTGTTGGTCGTGGTTAGAAATGTAGATTTGCTGCTCTGGGGCCGTTTCCGGATAGAAATGATACACCCCTCTGGGGATGTCGATAATAACGGGCCGCTCGCTACCGGTAGAAGCGGCTTGGCGGAGCAGCTTGCGTAGCTCCACACCTGCGTCATTTTCTGTTGTGATGGAGGGAAGGGTAAGCACCCATTCTCGTGTCTCATTCTCAGTCATAGAGAAAAGGGGGGCGCCCATCATGCCAAGCAAAAGGATAGTCGTGAGTAGTTTCTTCATCATGCAAGAGTGTTTACTGCATCGCTTGCACCAAGCGCACCAATGCGGCAGGCAGATTCTGTGAACCATAGAACTCTGCTGCGGCTATGCGCTCGCCTTGCGCTTTGATGCGATCATTCATTTGGCGTATAAGCGGCAGGTATTTTTCCTCAAACAAACTTCGTGTTTCTTCGTCCAGCGGGGGGAGCGCCGCAAAGCCATGTGCCCAATCCTGTAGCTCGCGGGAAAAACGCATAATGGGTGCTGTTGCGGCTTCTGCACTTTCTTTATCTCGCACTTTCGCGAGGGTGTCGTGCAAATAGCCTTGCAACACGATACCGGCGCGTATGCGTGCTTCCCCGGGGTGCAAATTGTTGTCTTTCTGCTGTTTTACCGTAGCCACAGCATCCTGCACCGGCTTGTTGCCCGGTGCGGAAACGGTGAGGGATGAAGCGTCCTCTGCGGCGGCGGCAGAGGCCAAGCAGATAAATGTCAGGTGCAGCGGTCTCATTGCTCAAGCATCATACAGAGTGTATGAAATTGTTTGAAGAAAGGCAGCGAATCGTAGCATCTTGCCTTTTGCAAGCGAAAGATGTGGTTGTACACCTTACCCCAGCGGGAACGCATCTCTTTTTCGTACTTTTGCTTGAGGAGCTGTGCTACCTCCGGGGGGAGTGTGGCTATCTTCTGAAGCTCACTGCGCGAATCGTACACCTTGGGTAGCTCCGCATACAGCTTATCTGCTGCGGCATCTGCCGTTGCTTTGTCCTTTACTTCTTCCAAGATAGGAAGCAAGGTATTCGGCAAAGCAACGTATTCGGCAAATGCTTTGTCAATATCTGCCGGTATAGACTGTTCTGCCGCGCATGTTATGGCGGCTGTGGCACCCCAGATAAGTGCAGCGATGTGACAGTACGTTCCCATGTGAAAAGGTGTTATTTCTTCTCTTTTTCTGCAGGTGTGGCTGCCGGTTCCTCCGGCTCATCTTTCTTTTTCAAGTCGATTGTATTTTCTCCGGCATCGAGCTCTTTTTCACGCTCAATTTGCTCCAGAAGCGCATTCAGCTGCGAATCCGCGGCATTGGTAGCGCGCTCAAGTTCTGCAATTTTGCGTTCAAGCTGGCTCTTGATTTGGTTGTGAGCACGGCTGCGTTTGCGGATTTCCTGCTCCATGTCGCGGCGCTGTTCCACCAGAGGTTTTCTGAACTCTTCCGGGAGCAACTGGCGGTTCATGGAGTTAAGAGTTTTGTATGCCGGGTCATTATCCAGCATCTGTTCAGCGCCATCAAAATCGCCGGAAACCATCAAGCGGCGGGCTTGGTCCATGGCACCCCAGTACTGCTCGATGAGGGAGGGAACCGTACCCACCTGTTCGGAGAGTTTCATGCCGTCGGAGCGGCGTTTGGCATCTTTTACCTTGTTCAGGCAGTTGCGCAGCATTTGCAGGTTGCGGGAGTTGGGATTGTACCACACGCGTGCAATGTCTTCACCTTCCTTTTCCAATTGTGCTGTGAGCTTTTCATATTCATTCTCATCAGCTTCGCGCATGGCTTCTTTTTTGGCCGGTTGCAAGTTCTTGCGCTTCTTTTCTTCCTTGTCGTACATCTTGCTCCATTTCTTTTCCAAGTCATTCAGGGTCTTGACGTACCACTCGTATGCCTGTTTGTATTCCGGCATGCCTTGGTAGCGATCACGCATCAATTCAAACTTGTCCAACCCACCAATTTTGCGGGAGCCTTTGCGCTGTTTCATATCCACGAGCATGGCTTGGTGGGCTGCCTGACCATTCTGAACATAGGCCGTGCGCTGGTCGGGTGTCACCTTGGTGAATACATAATCCGCAGAGTTGTTGATGTACTGCTCCTGCAAATTAGCTACATCCAACGCAAGCTTATCCATTTTCTCCAAGCCGCTCTCTACGCGAGTCTTGCCACTCTTGAACGAGGCTTTCAGACCTCCGGTCGGTTTGGTCAGGCTGTTAAACTCAGAGTCAACCTTGGCCATTTTTTCGCGTAAGCGCAGGGTGGCATCCTTCGCCTTGGCGGAGCGCTCAGCGCTTTCTGTTGCGTAAGCATCCATGACCGGTTCAGCGGCAGCTTCTGCGGCAGGTGCAGGTGTTTCTGTGTTGCCTTCAGCAGCCGGGGTTGCTGCGCCGTCAGCCGGTGGCGTGTCGGTTGCCGGGGTGGCAGGCGTTGCGGCGGGCTCTGCGGCGGGGGCTTCTGCTGGCTCCGGCTCGGGAGCCACATCGGCCGCCACGGGCTTCTTGAAGAGGATGGAAGAAGTCTTAACTTCCTTTGTCACCGTGGCTCCGCTGCGGTCTTTGCCGGTAAACTTCGTCATGGTGCTGCCACCATAAAGAATGGTGCATTGGGAGTACTTCTGGGCATTGGAAAGGGTAATGTCGTAGAGCTGTGCCCCCTGCAGGAGGGATGTGGCACAGACAGCAAGGGCCAAGGAGAAAAGAGGACGCTTCATATTGCCGGTTGAATTTGAGTTACCTCATCGTATCACAAGATACCTGCCATTGCAAACACCAAATATGCCAGTCTTCTGAAATTATCATCGTTTTTCCCCATCCTGCGCCACGCTGACAAGCCCGCTTCTATCGCACCGCCATCCAAAGTATAATCCCAGTAAGGCAAAGAGTGTGTAGCTCCCCGCTATCCAAAGGTCGGCTCGCGGGCTGTTCATCAGCAAGCTGGCTCCCCAGGCCAACACCCCCCCGGTGATAAAGCCTATGCCCTGGGCCATACCGGAAAGGGCTACTGTGCTGGCTTCATCCGCCGCATTCACGACGATGAGGGTCATCCCGATTGAGAAAATGCAGCCGATACTCAGTCCAAAACAAATGGAGAAAAGCGGCCACCACGCCAAGGGGCCTTCCAAGAGCCCCCAGCAGCTCAGGATGGAGAGCGGCACCACCACCAGCAAAAGCCGGGTGCGACTACCCAAGGCGCTGCACATGGCAGCCGTGAGCAGCGCACTCGGTATTTGGCATGCCGTGGCAATGGCCAGCACCAGCCCGGCTTCCACCATCGGGAGGCCTCTTTGCCGCATGAGGGTGGCCATCCACACAATCAATAGCCAAGCTCCCGCCACGCGGAATAGGTAGAAGAGGGATACATCCCACGCTTTCCTTTGCCGGAGCAGGGGCCATAGGGGGCTACGTAGGGTATGTTGTTTTATCTCCGGCGGGTGCTTGCTGATAATGAGTTCCAGCCATAGGATGACTGCCACCAATAGCGGAATGGCCCAAAATAGCAACCCCATTTGCCAGCCACCCAGTGCCAGCGCTATGGGGTCTGCCGCTCCCGACCCCACCGCCGTGCCTAAGCTCACACAGGCGGTGTATGCCCCCATTAAGACCGGAATCTCCCCGGGAAAAACCTGCTTCACTATTCCCAAAATCACCGACCCTGTGATGCCTAGCCCCAACCCAATAGCCACTGTGCCACCATACAACCCGGGAATACCGCCGTAGCTGCGCCATACGACCCCGCCTATGGCAAAGAGTAAGGCGTACACGATGAGCACCCGTGGCCGCACGATTCCTGCCAGCCGCGCGCCCAAGGGTGCGGCAATGCCCAAGCTCATGATAGGGAGCAACCCAAAAAGCCCGCTTCCCGCTACGCTCAGACCTAAATCGCGCATCAGAAAGACCAGCAGCGGGTCTGCCGCCGAAAACGACATGCGCAAATTGAAACTCACCAGCAAAAAGATGATGATAAAATGCACCCGGTAATTGTGCCATTTGCCTTCATTCATTGTACGGGGGATTGTATACGCTCATTCCCGTGCAATCAATCTATCATGCTAGCTGTTATGTAAAAGAACCCCGGTGCCATTGATGGGCGCCGGGGTGGGTGGAAGCCTGTCAGGGGATTTCCTTAATCCAACTGTACTTTGATGTGTTTGTACTGGGGTATCCCATCCGGCTTGGTGCTATCTATGATGCTTTGTATGAGCTGGTTCATCTCCGCTTCATACAGCTTCTTTGCGTACAGTTTGAAGATATCGCCTTGTTTATCTGCTTGCTCTCTTGCGACCTTTTCAAGCTTGAGCAGCAATTTATCTCGGCCTTCCTCTTCGAAACCGTCTGAATAGTTGGGCGTTCTAATCGGTTCACAAGATAGCATAACTGCCTTAATACCATTAATTTTCAGTTTTCCTCCCGGTGTCGTTTCTATCTTTTGAGCCCAGTCCAGCGGAAGTTCTACGCCATACTTAACTCGGAATGGACGGTCGATCGTTATTTCTCCTTTGAAGGGAGAATTTTTTCGTTCAAACTCTTTTTCGCGCATCCACACATGGAATACTGTTTCCACCGTGGCATGTTGTGAAATTTGGGTTGGGTCTGAATAATTTGTCACTATGTTTGACTTGATATTTTCGGGTAGATTCTCATTCCACTCCTTTGTTTTCTTTTCTTTATCTTCGAAAGCTGTAATTTGTTTTCTATATTTGTGAATTTCCTCCTCTTTATTCTTGATTTCCTGATTCTTCTTTTGAATTTCTTCTTCTTTGCCCTTTAATTCATTACCAATCTTGGTCAATTCTGCTTTCCCCAGTTCGACTTTCTTTGTGAGTTCTTCTGCCTTCTTCTGGGCTGCAGCCTTATCAAGTTTGTACTGCTCTTCTGCCTTCAGTGCTTTCGTATGCAGATTGTTTTTCTCTTCTTCTAATCTATTAATAGTTTCCTTATTCTTTGCAATTGTCGCCTGATCGCCGGCTTTATTGTTATTCAGCTCAGCAATTTTCTCGTCTTTAGCCTTTATTTCCGCATCAATGGTCGCCAATGTTTTTTGATGTTCTGCCTCTGCCTTTTTTTGGCTGTCTTGTAGCGACTTGTATTGTTCAAGCGTGTTATTAAGATCGTTTGTTTTATTGTTTACATCCTCTTTAAGCTTTGATATTTCGTTTGCAAGGCTTGTTTTTTCTCCTTCAAGCTGTACAATTAAAGCTTGGCGTTCATTGGCTACTTTTTCAGTTTCCGTTTTTGCCGTCTCTATTTGAATGATGTTTTTTTCTTTCTCATCAATGAGTTTTTTTAATTTATCAATTTCGTTGGATTGGTCGCAACCGTTAAGAGCTACGGGAGCTATGGCTGCTACACCCAGAAATAATGTAATAAGTAGTGCTTGTTTCATATGATGATGCTGATGTTAGTGTTGGGGGGAAGGAGCGGGAGATTTTTGAATTTCAAGTAGTTTGTGATTAAATATTTTTTCAAAGTTTTCCAGAGCAAGATCTTTATAGAACTCATTGGTTTCCGCATTCTTTCTGGCTTCTTCCTCAAGGTCATCATTTAATTGCTGTACATATTCCGCCTTTACCACGTTGATGAAGGTATCGTCTATTTTTATTGTGGATTTGCCAATTGCTTCCACAGAAATGACGCAGCCCTCGAGGTTGCGCAGAATCCACTTTCCATCTGTTTGGAGGAAATTATTCTCGATGGAGAGATGGGCGATGTCTACACCATACTTGACGCGGAAACTCTGTGAGATTTCAATGCGCCTATCCGGTAAAATCATGTTGTCTTCTGTATATTTTACGCTACAGGGGAGTGTTTGTTGTAATGTCACGAATTGGCATATATGTTTCTGTTCTCCGTCGACGATGATTGTCTCTACTTTGGCTGTGCTCTTAAAGCTATTTATCGCTTCTTTAATGATATCTCTTGCCTCTTTGACGCCTGTATTGACTAGACCAATAGGTTTATCTATAAACCCATCCTTGATTTTGTCTAAGACATACCAAGAGGCAAATGCGCCCATGGCCATAATGATTAAAAAGAAAATTTTCCAGTCAATCTTGATACAGATTTGATTCTTGTTGTCAGCGGGAGACGGATGTTCGGTAGGCTCGTTATTGTTCATTGGGGTGGAGTTGTTGTTCATTGGGGTGGATAGAATGATATATGTTTGCTCCGATTGTATAAATAAACTCAAAGAAGTCAAGAAAAGAATTATAAAAGTAGCAAAAAACACATGTGCTCCAAAGATTTTGTAAGGCATAGAAAAATCAACAACATTTTTTAAAGGCGCTCTCTCATTTCGATAAATTGCCATTTATCGGGCTCTTTGCTCAAACATAGGGATACATGTGCAAAACAGCTCCTTTAGAGGGAGGTCTACCGTCCTGGTATGAGAGACTGGTGCCGGTCGGGGCGGACGTCTCCTCTAGGGGCGAGCAAATTGTTGCCGCAAGAAGAGAATAAGCTGTTCCGTTTCCTCGCCCGGGGGGATGCCGGGCGGGAGCATGGTGGCATTCCATTCCTTGCCGCGCACGGTGATGGGACCTTGCAGCCCCCGGTGCAGGATTTCCTGCAATCGGGAGGGGGTCGCGGTAAGCCATTCGGAGCCCCGCAGGGGTGGGTAGCGGTCATCCTGTCCCTCGCCGTGGGTGCCGTGGCATGCCGCGCATTTGGCAAGATAGAGCGCTTGCGCAGCATCTGTTTGGTGATTGAGCGCAAGCGCCTGTTGCTGGCGGGGCAAAGCAAACTCAACAATGCGGGCTGCGGCATCCGCAGAAATGGCGCTGTGAGCGTTTTGTATAGCCTCGGTCAATAGGGGGCGCAGCGGAGTGCCGGGGCTATGCTGCTCTGCAATACCGGGCAGGGGGGTATCAAAAAGCCCGGGGTGGCAGAGCAGGCAGCCATGTGTGCGCACGCTTTGCTCTCCGGCGGTGTTGGAAGATTCTATATAAAAAATCACCGCCAGTAAACCGATGAAAACGGCTATACCGGCGGTGAGTTTTAATCCTAGCCTCATGAAAGGCGGGGTAAAGGGGAATTATGGTTCAATGATGCCACCTTCCAAATCGCGTACGCGCTGCACCTTGGCCCCCAGACAGAGGAGCTTTTCATCCAGCATTTCGTAGCCACGGTCAATGTGGTACAGACGGTGAATTTCCGTGGTGCCTTCGGCTGCCAGAGCAGCCAGCACAAGGGCGGCAGAAGCGCGCAAATCGCTGGCCATGACCGGGGCGCCGGAGAGGCCTTCCACACCGGTGATGATAGCCGTGCCGGCATCCACCTTGATATTGGCACCCATGCGCTTGAGCTCCGAGCAGTGCATGAAGCGCTGCGGGAAGATGGTGTCCTTGACCACGCTGATGCCCGGGGTAACGGCAAAGAGTGCCGTCATCTGGGCCTGCATATCGGTAGGATAGCCGGGGTAGGGGTTGGTGAGAATCTTACCGCTGCGGGGTGTTTTGCCCGGTTCCACATAGACCGAGGTGCCATCTTCATTGAATTGCACGGTGTGACCACATTCGACCAGCAAATCTGCCATGGTGCGGATGTGGTCGCGGCATACGCGGTTGATGGTGAGACCATCGCTCACCATGGCAGCAGCCACCATGAATGTGCCGGCCTCGATGCGATCCGGGATGACGGTGTGGTCGCAACCATGCAGCTTTTCCACGCCGTGAATGGTGATGGTGCGGGAGCCAGCCCCTTCAATACGGGCGCCCATCTTGTTGAGGAAGTTTGCCAAATCCACCACTTCCGGTTCGCGGGCAGCGGATTCGATGACGGTGGTACCCTTCGCCAGTACTGCCGCCATCATCAAGTTATCTGTACCCAGCACCGTGGGTCCGTTGTCGCCCCGCATATCTACCGTGGTGCCGATGAGCCCATCCGGCGCTTCGATGACCATGTTGCCACTCTTAACGCGCACTTTTGCCCCCAAGGCTTTGATGGCGCGCAGGTGCAAATCTACGGGGCGGTCCCCAATCACACAACCACCGGGCAGGGGGAGGGTGCAGCGGTGCATGCGTGCCATCATGGGACCCAGCAGGCAGATGGAGGCGCGCATCTTGCGCACTTGTTCGTATGATGCGCTGGAACTGATACCCTCCGGCGATTCAATGCGCACGGTGCCACTGGAGCGTTCAACAGATGCACCCAACTGGCTCAGAATCTGGAGCATGTAGTTGGTGTCGGATACGTCCGGAACTCGGGAAATTCGCACAGGTTCATCTGTGAGCAGAGCCGCTGCGAGAATGGGAAGAGAGGCATTTTTGGAACCACTGATATTGACGGAGCCTGAGAGCTTATACCCGCCTTCGACGATGAGCTTGTCCATGGTTTTAATAGAAAAAAGAGGATGTTTGGTAGAACTACGGGGATTCTACCACATCGCATGTCAAATGCAAGATTAAAAGGCTCTCATCGCATAAAAGCTCAAATCTTCTTGTCTTGGGAGGGGAAGCTGTGTCATCATGTCAGTGAAAGCCCGTGCGCGAGGTACATTTGGCTTGCTAATGACTTGTGCAGATGGTAGAATGGCGAACCGCGCTGCGGGCGCGGGTGTGCTGAACTGTCATTTTTTATAGCAACTGCATCATGATCAAGTGGATACTCAATAAAATCGTCGGGTCAAAGAACCAACGTGAGGTGAAGAAACTCAAGCCCGTCGTTAAGAAAATTCTTGATATTGAGGAGTCCTGGAAAGATAAGGACCAGGAATTTCTGAAAGAGAAAACACGCGAGTGGCAGGCTTACCTGCACCGTTTTACCCCGCTTGAATTGCCGACTCGTGGCGTTATCCTTACCGCCGGGGAGGAGGACTTGGCCAAGTATGCAGGGGTGCTCAATGAGCGTTTTGCCCAGCTGAAAGATCTTTTTCCCCGTTTGCCCCAAGTAGAGCCCAATGCGGAATCCATTGAGGCCGGCAAGAAAGCATTTGCGGAGATTGAGCCCAAGTTCGACAAAATGCGCGCGAAGTATCTGGAGCACATTTTGCCGGAGGCTTTTGCCGTGGTGAAGCGCGCGGCGCGTCTCATGTGCGGCAGCGAAATTGATGTATGCGGCACCCCGGTGAAGTGGGATATGGTACACTTTGATGTGCAGTTGCTGGGTGGTATTGCGCTGCACCGCGGTTTCATTGCAGAGATGGCCACGGGTGAGGGTAAAACCTTGGTGGCAACACTTCCTGTCTACCTGAATGCGTTGACGGGATTGGGGGTACATGTGGTGACAGTTAACGACTATTTGGCACGCCGCGACTCCATGTGGATGGGGGCTCTCTTCGGTTTCCTGGGGCTGACAGTGGGCTGCATTCAGAGCATGATGCCCAATGACTCCCGCCGCGAGCAATACTCCCGCGATATCACCTATGGAACAAATGCAGAGTTCGGTTTCGACTACCTGCGAGACAACGGCATGGCCGGTACTCGCGAGGCCCAGGTGCAGCGTGGCCACTACTTTGCCATTATTGACGAGGTAGACTCCATTTTGATTGATGAGGCGCGCACCCCGCTTATCATCTCCGGCCCAGCCGTGGTGGAGAGAGAGCAGAAGTACGATGAACTCAAGCCTCTCATCGAAAAGGTGGTCAAGAAACAGGCCGCCTTGTGCGATGAACTCATGCAGAAGGTGAAAGAGTACGCTGCTGCGGGGGATATTTCTGCCGCAGGGCGCTGCTTGTACAAGGTGAAGCTTGGCATGCCCCGCAACCAGGCGTACATGCTTTCTCAGCAAGACCCTGAATTCCGCCGCATGGTGGAAAAGTATGAGCTCTTCCTCTATCAGGATCCGCGCAAGCTGGAGCTCTTCAAGCTAAAGGAAGAATTGTATTTTAGCCTGGATGAAAAGACCCACGATGCCGACCTCATGGAGAAGGGTCGCGAGCTCATCAGCCCCGGGCATCCGGAAGACTTCGTGCTGCCGGATATCGGCACCGAGTTCGTCAACATCGACGAAGACGAAACGCTGACCGAACGCGAACGCGAAGCCCGCAAGACCACGCTCATGCGCAAGCTCGATGAAACAGGTGCCCGCCTGCACACGACAAGCCAGTTGCTCAAGGCCTACACCATCTACGAACGCGATAAAGAATATGTGGTGAAGGATAACAAGGTCGTTATCATTGACCAGAACACCGGCCGTGAAATGCCGGGTCGCCGCTGGAGTGATGGCTTGCACCAGGCTGTAGAAGCCAAGGAAGGTGTGGAGATTGAGGCAGAAAACAAGACCTATGCCACCATCACCATTCAGAACTATTTCCGCTTGTATTCCCGCTTGGCCGGTATGACCGGTACGGCAGAAACGGAAGCTGCTGAGTTCCACGATATTTATCGTTTGGATGTGCTGCCCATCCCCACGAACAAGCCCTGCATTCGTGAGGATGCCAATGACCTCATTTTCAAGAGCGCTCGCGAGAAGTACAACGCCGTGACGCTCAAGATTAAAGAACTGCACCAGAAGGGGCAGCCCGTGTTGGTGGGTACTGCTAGTGTGAGCGCTTCCGAGCGCCTTTCCAACATGCTGCGCCGCGCTGGTATCCCCCATGAGGTACTCAATGCCAAGAACCACCAGCGCGAAGCTGAAATCATTGCTCGCGCAGGGCAGCGTGGTGCCGTGACCGTTTCCACCAACATGGCCGGTCGTGGTACTGATATCAAGCTGGGTGCCGGGGTGGCAGATTTGGGTGGCCTTTTCGTCTTGGGGACAGAGCGCTATGAATCCCGCCGTATTGATCGCCAGCTCCGTGGGCGATGCTCTCGCCAAGGCGACCCGGGTGCCTCCCAGTTCTTCCTTTCCTTTGAGGATGACCTGATGCGCAACTTCGGTGGTAGCGAGCGCATGACCAAGATGATGGATCGCTTCGGTATGGCTGAAGGTGAGGCCGTGGAAAATCGCCTCATGAACAAGATTATCGAGGGTGCGCAAAAGCGAGTGGAGCAGCGCAATTACATGTGGCGTAAGCACGTTCTGGACTACGATGACGTGATGAACCAGCAGCGAACCATCGTATACGGTATGCGCAATGAGGCTCTGCTGTGCGAAGAACCTCGCCAGATGCTCTACGATGTGTTGGATGAAGGTGCCCGCTTTAAGTGCGATCTCTACCTCAACGAGGACAATACCGGTTCCATTCACCGTTCTGACCTCTTGCAGTGGGTCAATTCCACTTTCCCCATGGGCTGGGGCGAAAAGGATGTGGATTTTGACAACATGACACCCGATGGTGTGGCGGAGAAGATTATCGCCCGCGTGCGCGAGATGTATGAGAAGAAGGTAGAGGGCGAGCGCGCCGATCGTGTTGACCAAATGGAGCGTTCTATCATGCTGCAATCCATCGACAAGCTTTGGCAGCAGCATATTACTGATATGGATGCCCTGCGTGAGGGCGTGCGCCTGCGCGCCCAAGGCCAGCGCGACCCGCTCGTGGAATACAAGCGAGAGGCTTATGCTCTCTTTGAATCCCTCATGCATAATATCCAGTTGGAGATGCTCAGTGGCCTCTTCCGCAGCACTACCAGCTTGGATGCGTTCGAAGAGTTCCTGGCCTCTCTCCCCGGCAGCAATGCAGAGGATGAAGATGCCGATGTGACCGACATCCTCGGCAACGGTGATTTGCTTTCCGCCCTGCGTGAGCAGATGGAATTCCTGCAGCGCCGCCAGCAGGAAATGGCTTCCCGCAATGCGCCTGCGGTTGCTGCGTCCGAATCCGTAGTAGCCACTCCCGCATTGGATTTGGATGAAGCCATGCCCATGAATGAATCTCTGAGCGGAGCTGCTGTGCCGGATATGCCTTTCGTCCCGGAAAAGAAGCTTTCTCTGCCGCGCAAGAAGCTTTCCTTCAACCCGAAGCGCCGCGAGAAGATGGCCGCTGTCTCCCTGCCGGAAGACGCCATGGGCCCGGAGGGTGATGGCATGACCATGGGTAGCATAGATTCCGGGAACCTCTTTGAGGCATCGGGAGCGGAAGAGAAGTAAGCATCTTCCCGGCAAGTAAACGCCACGCTGCCATGAACGTCCGCTCGGCTCTAGAGTATGTTCCCTATTTCCGGGGGCGCCTGTTCGTTGTTCACATCGCGCAGGACCTCTTAGCTGCGGATGAACTGGTGGATGCCTTGCTGGATGTGGATGCCCTACATGAGATAGGTGTGCGCCTTGTGCTGGTGGCAGAGGGTAAGGATACAGCCTCCTTGGTGCGCCGGGCCGGTACATGCGAACTCCATGCGGCCGAGGTGGAGGTCCCCCTCAGCTCCGGTGTTGCTGCGGCTGTGCGTGTGCGCGAAATCCTGGAGCGCCGCCAGGTAGCCATTGTGGCATCCGGTGCAGAGGGGCGTTTTGATGAGGAGAGTGTCTCCCTCGCGGTCACGATGGGGGCCTCCAAATATATTTGCCTGTGTGCAGACGGAGTCCCTTGCCGTAGAGGGCAGCCCATTTTTGCCATACCGGAGAGCGAAGTCGCGTCCTGCACGGATTGCTCTCACCAAGAAGTGCTCATTGCCGCGGCGGCTGTTTGCCGGCGGGGAATAGCTCGTGTGCATCTCTTGGATGGCAAGCGACGCGGTGTGTTGTTGGATGAGCTTTTCTCCGAGGAAGGTGTAGGCACCATGGTGCATGCCGACTCATACCGAGATATCCGCCCCTTGCAGGAAGATGATATCCCCGAACTCCTCTCGATGATAGGCCGCTGCGTGGTCGATGAGAAGCTCGTGCCACGCACCTATGAATCCATACGAGATGATCTACGCAGTTACTACGTCTACACGCTGGATGATACCATTGTGGGCTGCGTAGCCATTTATCCCTACCCGGAGGATTCCTGCGCAGAACTTGGCTGCCTGTTTATTAAGAAGAACTACGAGGGGCATGGCTATGGCCGCGCTATGTGCCGTATGATAGAGCAGAAGGCTCGCGACATGGGCTTTGAGTGGTTGTTTGCCATCTCCCAGAGTGCGGTTTCTTATTTCCGCGACCGCTTGCACTACGCCCAGCTTTCCCGCGACGTGTTGCCGGCATCCCGCCGCCAAGCGCTGGAGCTGAGCGGCCGAAGCTCCGAGGTTTTTGGCTTCCGTTTGTGACTTTTTGTCATAAAATGCGAATCTGCGCTTGACAGGATGCTAAAGCGTGTTACACTCCCGTCGCATGTGGCTGTTGGGTCGTATGCTCATTTTTGATTAAACTACCAAGGCGGGAATCGTTGCAGCCTGCCGCAATAGCTCAATTCAATGGTGATTTCTGTCGTGAGACAGATTACAGATAAACCGAATAACAAAATAACTGTCGTTATGAATCTTAAAATCTATACAGATGAAGTAGATGAATTGGCACAAAAGCAAATCTCGAAACTCTTGGCACAACCCGCATTTGCAGACGCGAAGGTTCGCATCATGCCGGATGTGCACGCCGGGAAGGGGTGTGTCATCGGCTTTACCGCAGATTTGGGAGATAAGGTAATCCCCAACATTGTGGGTGTGGACATCGGGTGCGGTATGTTGACTGTGAATCTGGGGAAAAATAAGCCGGATTTTGCAGCTTTGGATGAGATTATGCACCGCAACATTCCCAATGGAAAGTATGTGCGAAAGGAGGCCATCGAGCCATTTGGCGAGCTGCAAGCTTTGCATTGTTTGCCCCGCTTGGAGAAGGTGAAACACTTGGAGTGCTCCATGGGAACACTGGGTGGTGGTAATCACTTTGTGGAGGTTGATACCGATACGCAGGGAAATTACTACCTGATTATTCACTCCGGTTCCCGAAATCTGGGTAAACAAGTGTGCGAACTCTACCAACAGGAAGCCATCAATCTGCGCGCTGGCCGCGGTGATTTGTCGGAAAGGGTGGAGACTCTCATTGCAGAGTTAAAAGCCCAAGGGCGATTTGCTGAGATTCAGGACTCTATCCGCGCCCTGCAGGCAGAATGGCATGCAGCAATGCCGGATGTTCCCACTGATTTGTGTTATCTGGAAGGCGAGGCGCGTGCACGCTACTTGGAGGACATGAAAATCTGCCAGCGTTTTGCTTTACGAAACCGCGAGGTGATGGCGGAAATCATCGTGCGGCGGCTGGGGTTGAGCGTGCAGGATATGTTCCATACAACGCATAACTATATTGACCACGAGAGCAATATCGTGCGAAAGGGTGCTATCTCCGCACGTGCAGGAGAAAAGTTGCTCATCCCGATTAATATGCGAGATGGCTGCATCTACGGTATCGGCAAGGGCAATGATGACTGGAACCAGTCTGCCCCCCACGGTGCGGGGCGAATCATGAGCCGTACTCAGGCTCTCAAGCAGCTGTCTGTGGAAGAATTCCGGGAGCAGATGAAGGGCATCTATTCTACCTCTGTGAATGCCCGTACCTTGGACGAGGCCCCCATGGCATACAAGGGCATGGATGCAATCCTGCGACACATTGGCCCCACAGTAGAGGTGGTGGATATCTTCAAGCCTCTTTACAATTTTAAGGCCGAAGAAACGGAAAATCCGTTCAAGAAAAAGCACCAATAACAAGAAGAAGCACAACGAGCCAAAATCAGCACGTTGTGCTTCATCCTTTGTGGATTGTCACTCCTTTGGGCGAAATAGGCACTGAATGGTTTTTTTGGTGATATGAGCCCAGATTTTAGACAGGACGGCAGCACATTTGTCTGCGTGTAATAAGCGAAAAACAAGGGATTGTATAAAGGATGCCACCAATCCCAAGAGGAAGATGGCAAGGCCTGCTACAACAAGCCCTATCGAGTCGGCACTTCTTTCCACAATGAAGAATTTGTGTAAGAAGGGGGTGATGTAGCATTCTAAAATGCAAAGGTGACTATGTGAAATGTAGACACCAAACATGAGAGGTGAGAGAAATAGGACAACCTTGGCAAACCCCCATTCTTGCAAATTCATCCTCACCAGGAGCAGGAAAAGGGAAATTGCTAGCATCACGAGTAAGGGTGATGTGTAGCTTAATTGAAAAGGAATAGCTTGGCTGAATGGATGCGCTTTCAGCAAGGATGCCAGTACAACTGTTCCAGTTTGAGCAAATAGCCCAATGAGGGCCGCGATGATAAGCGTGGAGTTTTGCCATGCGGGCGGCGAGAGCCGAAGAATAGCACCCACTAAATAGAGGGCACACATCCAGATGACATTATACCCTGTTCCGGCTATTTCACTAGTAGAGCTATTACCACGATTCACAAAACAGAAAAGAAATAAGAGCGAGGCGAATAAAGTATAGTGCACAGAGTGCGGTAAACGCTTGATGAAATCATTGAGATAAGGCGAGAGAATGAATAAGCCGGTGTAGGCCGTAAAGAACCAGAATCCACCGGCCAGCGGGACCGGAAGTGCCTGCAACATGATGTGACTAGGATTATCATAATATCCCGCCTTCAAAGAAAGAGGAACATAAAGTAAATTGAAAAAGACCACCAGAAGCCACAATTTGAAAAAACGTTCTGTTTTGTGGGTCGAATATACCCCACAATATCCGCTGATGAGAATGAATAAATCTACCCCGGTGTGAGCAAGAACTGTTATGGTGAGAGATACTGCTTTTCCCACCATGCTTTCTTGGTGCTGTATAAATTGCCCGCTCCCACATGCATGACAGATGCAAATCAACAGCATAGCTATGATACGTACAACATCAGCAGATATCAGTCTGTTCGAAGATGGGCAGAGAGTAGGGGGAGAGGTAGCCATATATAATTAAGCGAGAGGGGTGGAGAATGTGTTTTCTGCCGCGGAAAGCAATTTTTTTGCGGAAGCGCGGCCTTTGATGGCGAGAGCGGGGGCGAAGACGGAGAGTCGGAACTCTGCAAGCATGAGCCCGTATTCCAGCCAAGCGGCCGATTGTGGGTGACGGTTGAAATGGGAGTAAAAATCCGGGTGAACGGAAGCGTTGATAGAATCGATGCGCTCTAATTCGCGGATGGCCGGTTGCTCTTTGATACGCCGGAGTCTTTCTTGGAAACCGCGAGCAAAGCGGAGGATATCGCTGTGGCGTTCCGGCGGAGTTGAGCACAGGAATTGGGGGCGGGTGAGCCAAGCCCAATCGCGTTGCAAGTCTTCGGCAATGCGTGCGGCGTAGCGGTCTTGTGCTGCCGTGAGGCAGAACTCCCGCAAGGGCGTGTGGGCGGCTGCCAATTGTTCCCAAATGCGGGTATATGTGCCAGAGATAGCATCGTATAAGCCCTCTCGCATGCGCAAGCAAGCCGCATGAAATTGTTCTGCGGTGCGGGGAAGGGGTGCAAGGGTTGCATCCATGGCGGCATAGACGGTATCAAGAGCGTTGGCAGAGGGTTGTGTGCCGATGGTTGTGAGAGCCAGTTTCGCTTCTATCCCGGCGATGGGGATTTTTTTGCGGATGCTGTTAATAAAATCCCCATGTTTGCAAAGCACCAATCGGCGCACGCCGAGGCGGTGTGCGAGGTTTGCATCTGCCTCATTCGGGAAAACGCGTACGCTTGCACGCGTGCCATCATCTTGCAAGGCCGGGTAGCCCTTGCCACTGCCTATGTCCAACGTTTCCGGTAAATCTCCGCAGTCCCACCTAGTCATGGGGGTGGAGGAGAAGGAGCGGGCTGCTTTTTTGTGAAAACGTTTGCGGCAGTAATCGGCCAATCTCTCGCGTAGTTCCGGTGCACTGGTACCCATAGCGAGTTCATCCCCGGCATCATTGCAAACCCATATTTTGGTGATGAGGTCTGCCGGGAGCCGCGAGAAATCAAACTGCCCGGCATTGCAGAATTTACCGCTTCGCAGCATCACATACTCCGCCAAGGCTTGCGCCAAGGGGCGGTCGGGTGTGCGCGGTTCCCATATATCGGCAAAAGCATCGGCGGCTTCCGCAATGGGCATGATAAAATTGCGTAAATCTTTGGGCAGGGTCCGCAGCAGCAACTCTGCGCGCTCTGCCAAGTGTGCCGGCACGCCCCAATCCGGCAACCAATCCGGGAATGTCTCCAGTTGGTCAATGTGTACCCCCAGCGTCACGCCGTCGTCCGCTTCTCCGGGATTGTGAGCATAATAGATGGGGTATTCGCCCCCCGCCACATGCCATTCATCCGGGTACAGTTCGCTGGGTACTTGGTCTTCTCCGGGGTAGACGCATTCTGCGTACGGAATGAAAAGTATTTTCTTGTTGCGTTCTTCCTCTTTTTGGCGCCAACGGTGCAGGGATTTCTCACTGCAACAATCCTGCGGGAGCAGGGCATCGAAGAAGCGGTACACGCTCTCCTCGCTCCAAATGAGGTCGCGGCGGCGCAGTTTAGCTTCCGTTTCGCGTACTTTTTCCCGCATGCCCTCCAAATGAGCCATGAAAGCGGGCTTGCTTTTGAGCTGCATGCCAAGGATGGCTTCTCGAATCATGATGTCCCGCGCACCTGCCGGGTTGCAGCGGGCGTAGCTGATGCGGCGACCATCCACAATCGTGAGCCCACCGCAAGTGACACGCTCCTTGGCGAAGACTTGCCCTGCGCTTTTATCCCAGGTGGGGTCGTAGGCATGGCGGGAGCAGAGTTGAGGGGCAATTTGTTCAATCCACAAGGGATCCAGTACGGCGCAGCGGCGCATCCACAAGCGGGTGGTCTCCACCAGCTCCGAGCCCATGAGCCAATCCGCTCGCTTGTTGCGGCGAAACAGCCCGGAACCCGGAAAAATGGCAAAATCTCGCCCTCCGGCACCGCGGTACACCTTATCTTCCGGTCTCCATACACCAAACTGAAGGGGGGAGCCGGATAAAATGGCCCGGTGTATCATGGGGGCAGTGGCTTGTTTGTCCTCTGCTTCCAAGACCGGGATGCGCCATTTCATGGTATCGGCCAAGGTGGAAGATAAATCCTGCACGAGGTTGTGCCATTCGATGATGCGCAGGAAGCTCACATAATTTTTGCTGCACCACTTGCGCAGTTGGTTGCGGCTAAGCTTTTTCTTATCCCGGAATTCCAGCGTGGCGCGCCAGAGTTTGAGCATTCCCAAGAAATCACTATCGGCATCTTTCCATTGGGCATGTGCTTGGTCTGCCTGGGTGGCAGCTTCTGCCGGGCGTTCTCGTGGGTCCATGATGCTGAGCCCTGCTACAATGACGAGCAACTCCGGCAGGCTGTGTTCTTTTTCTGCTTCCAGCAGCATGCGGCCTAAGCGCGGGTCCAGCGGTAGGCGGGCCAGATTGCGGCCCGTGGGGGTGAGGTGTTTGCGGCGGTCAATGGCTCCTATCTCGCGTAAGGTGCGGTACCCTTCGTTGATGAGGCGGCTACTGGGCGGATCCGGCAAGGGAAACTCCCCCAACGGTGGCAAACGCAAATCTGCCATGCGCAGAATGACTCCGGCCAATGAGCTACGTTTAATTTCCGGGTCTGTATAAGCATCTCGTGTTTCGAAATCGGCCTCCGCATACAGGCGAATGCATACACCCTCTGTCACGCGGCCACAGCGCCCGGCTCGTTGGCGCGCGCTCGCTTGCGAGATGGATTCTATCTGCAAACGCTGAATTTGGCGTCCCGGCAAGTAGCGGGATATACGCGCCAACCCGCTATCAATCACATAGATGATTCCGGGGATGGTGAGGGAGGTTTCTGCCACGTTGGTCGCCAACACAATGCGGCGCGTACGCCCGCTTGGGTGAAAGATGCGCTGTTGTTCTCCCAAGCCCATGCGGGCAAAAAGGGGCAAAATATCGGTGCGGGGCAGGTTGAGTGCTTCTAATTCCTCGGCACACTCGCGTATTTCTCGTTCGCCCGGTAGGAATACGAGTACATCGCCTTTCTCATCATACTCCGAGAGCCACTCTACTGCGCGAGCCACATGCTCCGGCAACTCTTCTTCTGCATTGCGCGGTGGCATGTAGTGCATGTCCACACGGTAGGTGCGCCCCTCAACATTGATGACCGGTGCCCCGCCAAAAAAATCGGAAAACGCGGCAGCATCCATCGTGGCGGAGGAGATGATGAGCTTGAGGTCTCGCCGCCGTGCAAGCAACAGCTTCATGTAACCCAGCAAAAAGTCGATGTTGAGGCTGCGTTCGTGCGCTTCGTCAATGATGATGGTGTGGTACTGCCGTAAATCGCGGTCGTTCTGCGTTTCTGCCAGCAGTATACCATCCGTCATCAGCTTGAGCTTTGTTTCCGGCCCTGTGTGGTCGTCAAAACGCACCTGGTAGCCCACGTATTGTCCCGGCTCGCAGCCCACTTCTTCGGCAATGCGGCGTGCAACTGCCACAGCGGCTAATCGGCGTGGCTGGGTGCAGCCCAGCATACCGCGGCGCTTGCCTGCCACTTCCAGCGCAATTTTGGGGAGCTGTGTTGTTTTGCCACTGCCGGTTTCACCCACTACCACCACGACTTGATGCTTTCTGAGTGCCTCTGCAATTTCTCTGCGGCGGCGGGAAATCGGCAAATCCGGGTAACGGAAGTGGGCGGCTGTTTTGCTTGCTGGCTCCGGCATGGTTTGGCTATTTTTCCCGTTTACCATGGCAGCATGGCACCACCCTGCATGCGCGATTCTTCTGCCAGGAACACCATACGGTGCCCTGTGATGCTGTCCTCCAGCGTGGGGCATCCGGGGGAGGTGCGTTCCCCGCGCAAAAGTGCTACAAAATCAAGAACAATACTGCGGTCGCCTCCACCGTGGGCGTCCCCCTGCTGGAAGTCGGACATATCAAGTGTGCGTTCCGTATACCCCCCGGGCGCGCTGGGCTCTATTTGGCGCACACAGAATGATTCATCCTCAAACGTACCGAATATTTCGCCGCGTGTCCCCGTCACAAGGATGAGGCGGCGTGGCTTGCTGGCACCACCATTCATGGTGAAGGTACCGGTAGCGCCATCCTTGTAATGAATGAGGACGGATTGGTGGTCCACAATGCTGATGTTGCAGCGGTGAACGCAGCGGCTGAAGGGGTTATCCGGTTGGCGCAGGATGGCCTCTTTTTCTTCATCCGTTGTGGGGTTGTTGCCCGTGTCGTGCCACACATTGTTGGCCCAGCGCATGGGGTGTTCGATGTATAACCGTCGCGCAGAGAAAGGGCAGTCTCTCTCCAAGGGGCAGTCATTCAGACAATGCGTGCCGGCTCCCTCAGGGGCCTTCTCTTCCTTGAATTGGAAGACCCCGCCTACGCTGGATATGGAAACCGGCTCATTGCTCCCCATGAGCCACGACATGATATCCAAATCATGACTGCATTTTGTGAGCAACATGCCGGATCCGCACACCTCCGCCCGTGCGTATTTTCCGCGTACAAATGACACAGACTCATGCAAATAGCCCACTTGATTCGCCATGTGAATGTTGATGACCTCTCCTATCACGCCCGTGGCTATCACGCGCCGCAAAGCGCGGTAGAATGGGGTGTAGCGCAGAACATGGCACACCATGACCTTGCGCCCTGTTTCTTTTACACAGTCAATCAGTTGCTTCCCCTCTTCATCATTGAGCGCATAGGGTTTTTCGAGCAACATATCGTACCCGTGGCGGAGCAGGGGTATAGAGGTGCTCACATGCAACCGGTCCATGGTGCAGTTGATGACAGCATCTGCCATCTTGGGGCGTTCCAAAAGCTCCTCCACCGTGGCAAAGCAGTTTTCCGCTGCCAAACCGAACATGAGCTTGGCTTGCTCCACTCGGTCCGGATTCACATCCACAACCCCCACCACCCGTAGCAATTCCGGATTGGTGAGTGCCACCGTCGAGTATATCGAGGCGCGCGCCCCCATCCCCACGATGACGATGCTGATCGGCTCTACCGCGGGGGGGGCCGTTGCTGGTGTATCCGTGCTCATGGTTTATTTACCCCAGCGGCGGGTAATCCCGCTGTAGGAATCAATGCGGCGGTCGCGGAAGAAGGGCCAAATGCGGCGGTGCGCCTCTAGGGCGTTTAAATCCATATCGGCGTAGAGAATCGTGCGTTCTTTCACCGGAGCTTTTGCGACGATTTGGCCACAGTAATCCGCTACAAATGATTGCCCCCAGAAAGTGGTCTCTCCTTCCACACCACAGCGGTTTACCGCGCACACATAGCAACCGTTGGCCACGGCGTGACCGCGCTGCACCGTCTCCCAAGCACAGTGCTGAGCGGCGTACAAGTCCTCCTCCCCGGGAATCCAGCCAATGGCCGTAGGGTAGAATATGATTTCTGCTCCTTGCATGGCGGTGAGCCTCGCGGCCTCCGGGTACCACTGATCCCAGCAAATGAGCACCCCTATGCGCCCAAATCGTGTATCAAAACTCTTGTAGCCTTCATCCCCCGGCGTAAAGTAGAACTTCTCTTCAAATCCGGGGTCTTGCGGAATGTGCATTTTGCGGTATATGCCCAAGAATTCACCATCCGCATCAATGACCCATGCTGTATTATGGTAGAGCCCCGTGGCGCGTTTCTCAAAACCTGCTGCTACGATGACTACGCCCAACTCCGCTGCCAACGCGCAGAGCTCATCCGTCCACTCCCCGGGAATGGGATCCGCGGCATCAAACAAATCGCAATCCTGCGTGCGGCAGAAGTAAAGCGTGGTACACATCTCCTGCGTGCAGATGATGTTAGCACCGCCTGCTGCTGCTTCTCGAATGGCTGCCATTTGCAGCCGCTTGTTTTCTGCTGGCTCTGCTACAGCTTCTTGCTGGATGAGGGCAATTCTCGGCATGCCCTCATTTTACCATGCCTCCGGCAAATTGGCAAGGCTGCGCTCCCAAAAACCCGGGCATACGCATGAGTTTTATGACAAATACGTGTAATTTCAAAATTCATGTTTCAAATTGATAACTTTTTGTAATTAGGAGACTTGTGTCAGTTGCAAGGCTTGGGCAAGGGGCGAGGCAAGGATGATACGAGCAAGCGCGATGAGGTGGCTGTGGCCGCCCGCGCGGGAAATGTAGACGGGCTGACGCGTGCGCTGCCCGCATGGCTTGAGCCTATCAAAAAAAAACTAATTGAGGCACGCAAGGCGGGTGCTACGCTGGAAGAGCTGCGCAAGCAGATGCTGGAGTGGCACCCGAATACACAGGCGCTTGCGGGGGCTTTTGCGGAGAATGTGGAGGCCGGGCTGCGTGGAGAGAGTGCAGACGAGACGGTCACGGCGCAGTGCAACGTGGAAGAAATTTTGCCAAGTTCAACAGAAGCGGTAGAAGCAGGTAATATATGGGGATGTAATGACTCGGTCCATAAGTGCCCAAAGATGAAAGGAACGAGCAGAGAGCCTAAAATTAAGAACGCACCGCGATTGTTTCGAGTGAACCCTGATGCTACAGTTCATGAACAAATTAATCAGTTAGCCTCTGCAATTGAAAAAGCCTCTCAAGATGGCGCACGGCTTGAAGCTGTCATTAAACGCCCTGAATTTGGCGAGTTGATTTTAGAATGCGGAAATTCAAGCCCTACACATCCAAGCAGAAAGGAGGAAAAAAAGCATGGTGCTCATGGTATAAAACATGCGCTGGAAGAGCGGCACGGGATTTCTCCAAAGGACATAGCAGAAGCTATCATTCAAGGGGAGATAAGGCAACACGAAGGGGTTGCTTCTAGATTGAAAGTTACACACAATAACATTCTAGTCATTTTGGAGCGCGAACAAAAGCAAGGAAGTGGCAGAATAAGCGGATTGCGCGCTAAACTACACACAGCAATGACTCATACATAAAAAAAGCGGCACAGGATGCCGCTTCTACGGTGAGGTGCTTCGGGTCTGCCCCCCCCAGCTACTCCCAAGTGGCTTTTCAGCCGCCAGATGGTAAGTTGCCCACCGGACTTTCTTTATAAACAACAATCCCCCCGATGTCCAGCCTTTTCTTCAAAAAACGCTTTTTTCTGGCAGATTTTTCTGCTACGATACGGGCGTTATGTTCTCGGTTAGTTCTGATGCAGCTTATTTATCCCCGGATTTACTGTTTGACTTGTTGAATTGGGTAGCTGATAATTATGGCATGGAAACTGCTATTATTATTATTTTGCTCGGTTTTGCTGTATTTTTAGCTTTTAAGTTTATTACTATGAAGCCGAAGGTGATTCAGGATGAAGTGGAGGTAAGGGGAGGGAACCCGCCGACAAACAATAGCGGTATCAATGTGCAGAATATAGCGCACTCAACCATTAATATAGGTGCGCAGCGCGAGGATTTGAGCAGAAAGCAGCCCCTCGATTGAGGGGCTTTTTTTATCCCCAATGTGTGAGCTTTTGCGGGGTGCCGGGGTGGTGTATGATGGGGGTATGGATACGTTGGAGGATATTTACGCCGCGATGATGCGGGAGCCGGAGGTGGCGCGCTGTGCTAAGCCTGATGAGGGCGGTGCGGGTGATACGCTGGAGGCGCTGTATGCGCAGAGAATAGCCGAGGATGAGGCTGTGCGTGCTGCGAACCCGTATGGGTGCAATCAGTACGGTGAGGGGTGGAAGATGCCGCACAATGGGATGAGCCGGGTGCCGCGCGGGAGTATACCGAAAGGCGGCGGCGCGGGTGCGGGAGCCGGGAGCGATGGCGGCGGCAAGAGTGGGGAGAAGCCAGCTGAAGTGAGGAAAAAGGCCAAGGTGTTGAAAGGAATGAGCAATCCGCAGGAGTTTATACGCGCGGCTGGCTTGACAATGGATGCGGACGACAGCGTGGAGGTTTTGGGTGCGTTTTTGGATGGGTTGAGGAATAGGCACCCGGAGAATGTAAAGGAGTACGAGCGCATTGTGAGTAAGATTAGCTCAACAAACGGGCGAACTAAGGCTGAGAAAGCTGCTAGTGTTAAACGCATTGAAGACCAGTTAAAGGAGATGCTGAGTATGTGTAGCCCGGAGGTTGTAAAAGGCATGTCCGATGTAGTAGTGCGGGAGCATGCTTCAATGAAGTTTGGTGTAGCTGGTGCTTATTATGTAAAGGGCAGTAGGAAGATTCCAGAGAGACATATAGAGTATAAATCCGGGATAGCGAACAATGAAACTTTAATCCATGAGTTTGTGCATCATATACACGCGTGTTCCTCAAACGAAACATGGAATAATATAACTGATTATTTCAGAGAAAGAACTAAGGGGGAAAAGGGACAGGCAATTTATGGTGGAACGTGGGGTAAGCCTAATCATTTTGCTGTAACGTTTGCACCGCGAGACAATTACGCAGGGCGCATTTATGGGCAAGAAACTTATGAGGTGCGAGACGGAAAAGCCGAAACAAGAAAGAGATGGAACAGTCAGGAATGTGGCACGGAGATGGTGACTAGGCATTTGCAAAAATTGGCGTTACCAGCAGCGGATTTTGCAAAATACTGGAACGATAAGCAAGATGGAAAGTATTACTGGCGAGAGGCTTTTGTGACAAGCTTAAATCTTTTGTTGAATCCGTAAATTTTTCTCTTGACATATTAGCACCCGCGTATAAATCATAAGGACATGCACATGAACACTAAAAAAGAAGTTCTGCTAGAACAGTACAAGAGAGAGTTGTCAGAATTAGAAAAAAAGACTGACAGTTATCCTGATTTGATTGATTTTACTGTTGAATTTGCCATGAAACACAAGCTTGATGCAAACGATATGGCTGCTGTTATTCCGCAGGATATGCTAGAATGCTGCGTCCCTACGGTGTTGGACATGATAGCTGCTACAGATGAGTTCCCGGTAGAATGAGGGATTTATTTCTGAATTGATAAAACCCACCGCCCACACTTCTGACGAGGTGTGGGCGGGCGAGTTTTAAGAAAAGAGGTCTCGCAAGTATCGAAGCCGGGCGTATAGTTCTTTTTGCTTAAAGTCGGGCGAGAACCTTTTTTATGTTTTTTCGCCACCATTTATATTTTGCCGGAGTGCCTGATTCGCCGGTGTCTATGTTGCCGAACATGTCTTTTGTTCCGCTCTCCATCAACTCTTGTGTAATTGCATGTTTAAGTTTGTCTTTAGGGGTGTCGTAAAGTTTTTCATAGCCACCTTCTTCTAGAGCTATCTCAAAAATATCATCGGTCAAATTTACTGCGTCATTGTAGAGAAGGCGAGGGCTTTTTTCCCAATAATTAGCGATTTTATTCTTTCTCTCTTCGAACTTTTTTTCAGCTTGGTTGGCTTCGTATTCAAGGCGGCGGCGTTCGTTGTCGGCGTTTTCAAAGGCGCGCCAGTCTTCTTGGGTGGGCTCTTGGTCCATACCGTGCGTTTTGACGTAGGCGGGGCGGTAGGTGAGGCGGGTGAAGGTGTCTAGTGCTTCTTTTGCTTGTCGAGCTTCGTTGCGCCATTTTTCAAATTGTTCTTTCCGCGCGTTAATAGTGGGAAGCTTCCAATATTTGTCAATTTCATTTTCTTCTTTGGGAGAGCTGCTGCCTTGGTGACCTTTGCGGTGGCCGTACTGGTTGCAGCCGTAGGGATTGGCTGCAAGGAGGGTTTCTTCATGTTGGCGAAACATGGCGGCGTAGATGTCTTCTAGGGTTTCCATGGTGGTATTATAGGACAGAAGAATATGGAGTAAAAGCGCGCAGAATGGGGGTAAATTTATCCCCATTCTGTTGTGTTGCGTTGAGTTAAAGAGGAGGCGATAATGTGTGCATGGTTTCCATTAAGCTTTCTGAAAACAATGGGCAGGCGCCGGAAGCTGTGCCGTATATGCCCGCGGGGCTGAACCACATTTGCTGTACGGTGAATGGGAGAGCGGCTAAACGCACGGTAATGGTAGACGCTGCGACTTGCGAGCGGCTGAATGCGGACTTGCAGGAGAAGCTGCAGGCGAGCAAGGGCGGTGAAAAGGCGCGGCCTGTTGTTTTGTTTGACCACAGACCGGGGGCTGCTGCTGCGGTGCCGACGGGGTTTGAGTGGGACGACAAGCGTGGTATTTTGCTGCGTGTGGAGTGGACGCAAGCAGGGCGCGAGGCGGTGGAAGGTGGCAATTATGGCTACATTTCGCCAGCGTTTGTGTTTGAGCGCGGCAGCGCATTGACAGCATGGGTGAGTCGGAATGACTCGGTTCGTTGCTGGGTGGCTTCTTGGCCGACAAGATTTTCCGCAAGCCGAAGAAGAAGAAAGAGGAAAAGCTGCAAGCGAGCAGACGGCGCAAGCAGCCTATCACGTTGCCGGATGGCTCGCGTTGCTTCACCGAGGATTGCGAGCGGCATAAAAATGAGGCTGGACAAAGCGAAAAAGACAAGATAAAGTATGAGCAACATGATAACCCCCGAGCAGGTAGAGGAAGCGAAAAGGAATGGGCTCCGCGTTTGTTACAGCGCGGAGGGCGTGCCGACTCGCATACTGAGCAAGGAGGAAATGAAGAGACGAGAAGAAAACTGGGACGACGAGTATTGCTGCCCGAAAGTGTTAAGCGAAGCGTACAAGAGAGTTTGCGCTCGCTCGGCATTCAAAACGAGGATGCAGAACAACGATTGACATATATCACTTACTGCACAAGTCCAAGCTGTGCTGGATGGACGAAAGCCTGCTTTTTTAGAGGCTTTTCCTGAGTTGGTCAAGGGGGTATACAATACTATCCCCCATGATGAAAACATCCGCTATGTGGCGGGTGATTATGAGCATTGTATTTACAATGCTGATTCTGTGCGCAAGGTGTTAGCTTTATCTGCTAACAGCTCCGAGCTTGATTCTGTTGTTAAGAATTTGGTAAACAGAGGAAATAGTGGCATGATTCTTGGATATGGATACAATTTTATGGATAATCCGAGAGGGTGGGCGGTATCAATTACTGCTAATGGACAAGAAATAAGCGGATTTGATGCCCCGCCAAACAGAAAAGATGCAAATTATTTTGCGTCAGAAAGAACAAAAGATTTTCAGATAGCATTTCCCAATTTGACTTGGGAATATGACATAATAGAAAGATAAGTAATGCAGAATCTCATCAACAAAATACACCTTGGTGATTGCTTGGAGTTCATGAAGCAGCTCCCCGATAAGTGCATTGACCTTGTGTTGACCGACCCGCCGTATGGTAAAGGGAACGCCGAGTACGACACCAGCCTCCGTTACGGAGGCTGGTGGGACAAATACAAGAACGGAAAGGCTTTATCTCGCACGGGTGGACGCTACGAAACCGGGGAAAAGCTTGTTGAGAGAACTGGGGGTACGTGGGCAGAGAAGTATGAGAAAAAAATATCCGACTGGGATGTTGCCCCTTCCGATGAAGTGTTTGCGGAGATTTTTCGCGTGAGCAAGCACCAGATTATTTGGGGAGGCAATTATTTTAACCTGCCTCCTACGCGCTGTTTCAATGTGTGGAGGCTACCTTATCCACACTGCAAATACTGCTCTGCTGTGGTCAGCAGGAGCAGGGGCAGGGCTTTCCATGAAAAAATTATGTATTATGCTCTCTTTTTTTGGGGGGGAATAGGGGAAATGAAAACTCAGAATTACAAAAAACGCAGCCTTTTTGGGGCTGCGTTTTGCGTAAAAAGATGATAGAACGGTTAGTTCTTTGCGCTATGCCGACTTTGCTCTTGCAAGGCGGCCATCATGCGGGCGCAGTGGCGGTAGCGGGTGCGGCCTGCAAGCATTTCCATGCTGCGCTTGGAGGAACCCCACTGGATGATTTGAATCTCCACCACGCGGCGCCCCCACTGGCGCATCAGAGCGCGTGTCGGCTGGTAAATATCAATCGTACCGGTGCCTACAAGAGCGCTGCCGTAGTCATCTACCTCGTAGATGTAGGGCTCACCCTTGATTTTGAAACGGGTGCCGAGGGGATATACAGACCAATCTGCAGCAGCGCTGCGCACTTGGTCATTGTATTTCAACCGGGTACCCACAGCATTGCGCGGCCCATAGGCAATGTGGTCGCTCTCCGAGTGGGTGTAAGCCGTTGTGCGTACCACACGGTTGAGCTGTTTGGGGTGGTAGAAAGGCATGCCGTGTTTATCCCGCCCCAAATCAGGGAGCCGGGGATTGGGGCGAGCAGAAGGGGACGGAGCTGCAGGCATGATGAAGCCTGAGCTGATTTTTGCCGGAGAGGCCTGTGTAGGCTGTATACCGGTTGCAAGGAGCGCTACGCTGGCCAAGATGCTGCGAAAAAGGGCTTTTGTCATAGTCAGTGTATAGGGGTATAGGGTAGGCTTTTTTGAGCGTTCACCCACCGAGCCGCCTGCCATAAGCGGGTGGTGGATGCATAGTCTACCATGCTCTACCCGTTCAGGCAAGCTTTTTTGCAAGCCACATGTGCAGCATACAAGATGTGGGATGAGAATTTTATTGCTGCTAATTAATTGTGTGTAGTTAAATAGTTGAAAGAATAAGCTTTGCTCAAATGTGCTACCTAGCAGATAGGTTGAGCGTGGGAAAATAGGCCGGCACTGCAAAGCGATGCGGTGCCGGCCAAGGAGAATTTTAATGATTTATGATAAAAAGTTAGGGGTGTGGCTCCCACTTGCCTTCTGCCATGAGGCGGTCATACAGCGTTTGGGCTTTGTCCCCCATATCCAGGCCAGCCATGCGCACATAATTTTCTGCCAGTTTGGGGTCGGCTGCCAAGTTGACGCCGCCCTTGGCTGTAATGTATGCCAAATACACATAGGCTTCCGGCAAATTCAAGACGGCGGCATCATTCAGGTATTCAGCCGCTTTGGAGGCATCCGGCGAGCCATCGAAGCCGGCATATTCGGCATGAGCCATGAGCACACAAGCACGGCCATATCTGGCATCTGCTGCCATTTTGAGGAGTTGAGTGCCGCGTTCCTTGTCTTGTTTCACCCCGGCCCCCTTCAGTAGCAGGTAGCCTTCTGCTGCCGCCCCGGCTATATTGCGGGCGCGGCGGGCGGCGGCGTAGTGTCGGTATGCTTTTTCTTCGTTCTTCTGCATGCCATGGGAACCATCATAGTACGCATGCCCAAGTGCCATATTCGATTGCGAATTGCCAATCATGGATGACAAACGCACCAAATGAATCCCGGCCTTTTCATCTTTTTGAATGCCGGCTTCTTTTGTAAACTCATTACTGGGGTCCGGATCTGCCAGAGCCGTCCCCAACACAAACATGGCAGCTGCGCTGTGCAGTTTTACTGCTTCTTGCAGCAGCACATAGCTGTCTTTGGGCTTGATGCGGGAGGAAAGGGAGGACAGCGTGAAGAGTGCTTCCGCATTACCTTTTTCGGCAGCCTTGCGAAGCCACTCGACCTGTGTGGGCGAGTCCGGTGCGAATGCACTCAAGTAGTACACAATATGGTGGTTGCCGCGCTCAATTTCCGCTTTCACTTCCGGCCGGTCTTTGTCTTCAAACTTGGAGAGTCGCTGGGAGAGTTGCAGCCACTTAAAGCGTGTTTCAAAGCTTCCACCCTTGCAAGCCAAAAGAAGCTGTTTGTTGGCTTCTGTTTCATTTTTCTCAGTACCGATACCATAGCGCAAACAAATGCTCACATCAACTCCGGCCGGGTCGTAGCCTTTATCTGCGGCTGCTTTGGCCATCTTGTAGGCTTCTATGGTTTCCGGGGCCTGCAGCTTATCTGCCGGCACATTGCCCAGCACGCGCCCGGCCATATAACTCAGCGCTGCGGCATTGCCCTCATAGGCTGCTCGGCTCATCCATTGTTCCGTAGCCCATTCATCACCTGTTGTTTCTAATATGATTTGCAGGGCCGGGCAGTAATCCAAACTGTTGATTTTGGATTGCTCATCCAGTTTTTGGAAGAATACTTTGTACTGCTCCTCATATTCTTTCGGAAAGGCAGCTACTGCAGCCTCTCGCTTGGCTTCCATTCCCTGCGTAATGGCTGTTGCTGCTGGCTTGCTAGGTTGCTTTCTTGTGCTGCTTTTCTGCGTTTTGGCTCGCCGACTTGATTTTTTTGTCGATGCCGCCATGGCAAGAGGTGCTAGAAAAAGGGCAGAGACAAGGCCAAGGGCTATTGTGGGGATGAGTCGCATAGTGGTGTGGAGAAATGACGATATTGCCCCTCTATTCTACTCATATCTTTTCGCCTTTCAAGCGGTATTTTTGTCACATGTCACCAAGCTTATAAAAATAGGACACTTACATGATTTCTTTGGATTGCTGCAAGGCTACTTATTCCGGCAACGATGGAACCTATCTCTCCTATCACATGAATCCCAGTACGATTTCATCTGCCAAGAGCCGACCACGGCGAGTGAGGAGAAGCCCGGAGGCGGGGGAATAGGTGGCGAGTCCTTCGGCGCAAAGAGCTTGGATGTAGGAACCATCCTGCGGACGGAGGAAGACCGGGGGCAGGGGAATATCAGTGCGGAGCCAGAGCCCTAGGCGCTCTGTGCGTTTATCTGCCGGGGAGAGAGATTCTGTACTGTGGGGGGGGAGCTGGCCGGCCGCAAGTGCTTGGATGTAGGCCGGCGTGTCTTCTTCATTGGCATAGCGGGTATGGCCAAGCGTAGCACAGGCTCCGGGGCCAAGCCCATAGTAATCTTCGCCTTGCCAGCAAGCGAGGTTGTGGAGGGAGAGACAGCCGGGGCGGGCGTAGTTGGAGACTTCGTAGTGGCGGAATCCGGCGGCGGTGAGCAGCTCATCCGTGAGGTTGAACATGGCTTCATCTGTCTCTTCGTCTACCATTTGTTGCCCAAATTGTTGGTAGAAAGGTGTGCCTTCCTCGTAGGTCAGGTTGTAGGTGGAGATGTGGTCGGGGGAGAGGTCGAGAGCGTCTTCCAGGGTGTGCCGCCATTGGGGGAGTGTTTGCCCCGGCAGACTGAACATGAGGTCGATGTTCACTTGGGGGATGCCCACCTCCCGCAGGATTTGCACACTTTGGGCCACTTGTTCGGGGGAGTGTTCGCGCCCGAGCATGCGCAGGGTGGCGGTATCCATGCTCTGCACGCCGAGAGAGATGCGGGTGATGCCAAGACGCAGCCACTGTTCTACTTTCGCGTGGGTGAAGGTGGCGGGGTTGGCCTCAAAGCTCCATTCTTGGAGTTGGGATAAATCTGCCACTTGGCGCAGTCCCTCCACGAGGGCGTTTAGATGGGTGGGCGATAGCATGCTGGGGGTGCCACCACCAAAGTAAAGGGTGCGTGGGGTGAACCCCGCAGGCAGACGCAGCTCCGCCTCTTTTGCCACGGCTCGCACAAAACCCCGCAGGTCCGTATCGCTCGGCGTGTGCTTGAAAAAGGCACAGTAAGGACAGATGCGGTGGCAAAAGGGAATGTGGACGTATAGATGGCGGGAGGACATGAACTGCGGATGGGCAGATGAAAAAAGGAGCCGGGTGTTGGCACCCCGGCTCCCCCTACATATGTAAATGACTCTGCGGCTGTAGCGTGCTTTACAGCTCGGCAGCAGCCGGTGTGTCCAAGAAGTACTTGGCATCGGCGTGCTTCTGCAGGTAGGAAGCGGCTACATCGATGGTGACCGGGCCGTTGATAGCCTTGTTTACGATGGAAGCCTTCTTCTCACCCCAAGCCATAAGGCGCACCTTCTTAGCACCCATGATGGTGGCTACGCCCATGGTGATGGCAGTCTTGGGTACGTTATCGAAACCACCGAAAGCGGGGGCTGCGTCGGTCTTAGTGAGGTCGTCGAGGGTTACCTGGCGGGTGATGGTGGTGTCATCGGAGCCGGGTTCGTTGAAGCCGATGTGACCGGTGCGGCCGATGCCGAGAATCTGGAGGTCCAGACCACCGCAGGCCTTAATCTTGTCCTCATAAGCCTGGCAGTGAGCGGGGATATCCTCGGGAGCGAGGGTACCGCAGGGCAGGTTGATGTTTTCAGCGGGGATGTCGATGTGGTTGAAGAGGTTGGTGTGCATGAAGTACCAGTAGGATTCCACGTGCTCGTGGGGCAGACCGGTGTATTCATCCAAGTTGAACGTGGTGACGTTCTTGAAGGAGAGGCCTTCTTCTTTGTGAAGACGAATCAGCTCAGCATAGAAAGGAAGCGGGGTAGCACCCGTAGCCAAACCAAGAACAACACCCTTACCTTCAGCAGCACGGCTGCGGATGAGTTCTGCAACTTCTGCGGCCAGTTTCTTGGCGGCAGCTTCCTTCGTTTCGAAAACTTCGTATGTCATAGCGACTTTATTCTATACATTCCACCCCCAATTTCAACCCTAAAATGACAAAAAATGCAAATGAAGCGGCATTGAATGCAAAATTTCTGTTGCAATGAAGCAAAAATCAAGGTAGGATGCGGGTATGTCAGCAAAACGCTTTATATTGAATGAGACGAGCTACCACGGTGCAGGCGCCGTGCGTGAGATAGTGACCGAGGTGAAGAACCGTGGTTTTCAGAAGGCTCTGGTGGTGACTGATGCCGACTTAGTACGCTTTGGCGTGGTGGCGAAAGTGACCAGCCTGTTGGATGAGGCCGGCTGCGCCTATGAGGTGTATGACCAAGTGAAGGCAAACCCCAGCGTAGCTGTGGTAGAGGGTGGCGTGGCAGCATTCAAAGCTGCGGGGGCCGATTATATGATTGCCATTGGCGGTGGCTCCCCGCAGGATACGGCCAAGGCGATTGGTATCATCATCAACAACCCGGAGTTCTCCGATGTGGTGTCTTTGGAGGGGCTGGCTCCCACCAAGAACAAGGCTGTGCCGATGATTGCTGTTGCCACAACTGCCGGTACTGCAGCTGAGACGACCATCAATTACGTGATTACCGATGAAGCCAAGCGCCGCAAGTTCGTGTGTGTGGATCCGCACGATATCCCCGTTGTGGCAGTGGTGGACCCGGAGATGATGTCCTCTATGCCCAAGGGCCTGACGGCTGCTACCGGTATGGATGCCCTGACGCACGCTATTGAGGGCTACACGACCTTGGCCGCATGGGAGTTGGCTGATACGCTCAACATCAAGGCCGTAGAGTTGATTGCCAAGAACTTGCGCCAGGCGGTGGAAAACGACCCCGCCGGCCGCGAGGGTATGGCCCTGGGACAGTATATGACCGGTATGGCATTCTCCAACGTGGGTCTTGGTGTGGTGCATGGCATGGCTCACCCGCTGAGTGCTTTCTACAACACGCCCCACGGTGTGGCAAATGCTGTGTTGCTACCCTACGTGATGGAGTACAACGCTGCTTATACCGGCGAGAAGTTCCGCGAAATTGCTCGTGCTATGGGTGTGCAGGGGGTAGATGCCATGAGCCAGGATGAGTACCGCAAGGCTGCCATTGATGCCGTGAGCCAGCTTTCCAAGGATGTAAATATCCCGCAGACGTTGGCAGAAATCGGCGTGAAGGAAGAAGACTTGGAGGCCCTTACTGATGCGGCGATGGCGGATGTATGCACCGGCGGCAACCCGCGCCCCTGCGTGCGCGAGGAAATCCTCGAGGTGTACAAGACTGCATTCACCGGGTGGGCTAAGTAACACTTAGTCACGTTCATTCAACCAAACAGATAGCCGCACGGGGGGTGCCCCCGTGCGGCGAAACTTGATACACAATGAAGCGCACCGCCGTATACGCCGGGAGTTTTGATCCCCCCACCAACGGTCATTTGTGGATGATTCGCCAAGGGGCTGCTTTGTTTGATGAATTGGTGGTGGCGCTGGCTGTAAACCCGGATAAACCCGGCTTTTTCAGTCGGGATGAGCGCTTGACCGTGCTGCGCGAAATGCTGGAGGATTTGCCGGAAAATGTGCGTGTGGAGGCTGTGAACCACGGTTTCTTGGTAGATTTTGCTCGCGAGGTGGGGGCCACCTACCTGCTGCGAGGGATGCGCAATACCATAGATTTTGAATACGAAAAGCCTATGGCGCGTATGAACGCCCGCATGGAGCCGGAGATACACTCCGTCTTTCTCATGCCACCCAGCGAGTTGGAGGAGGTTTCTTCCTCCTTTGTGCGCGGTTTTGTAGGGGTGCCGGGTTGGGAGCGCTGGGTAAAGGCATGTGTGCCGCCCTGCGTGTACCGATTGATAGAAGAGCGCTCCCGATAAAAAAAGACTGCGATTTATTGCGGGTGGTGGTAGAGAGCCGGAGCCGGAGCATGGAATTGCTCCGTGTGCAACCAGCCGGGTTGTAAAAGCCGCCAGAAGCCGTGGTGCGGGGAGTGTATTTCCGCTTGCATGCGCTCCGGAGTCATGCGGAAAGGGTAGCTTTGTACCGGAATGCTGAGTTGGCCTGCGAGGAAAGCCTCATGCACCATGGTGTATATTTCTTCGATGCAAGCGTCCGTCATAGCAAAGCAGCCAACAGAAGATTCGCCACCGTGTACCATAATATAGGAACCGGTGCGGCCTAAGGAGCGGTCGTAGCGGTTGGGGTAGCCTATATTGAAGGAAAGGTGGAACTTGCTGCGGGGATTGAGCCCTTGGGGTACAACGGCATAGAATCCCTCGGGGGCTTGGGCATCGCCCTCTGCCGTTTTGGGCCCGAGCCCTCCGCTCATGCCGGCGATACGGTATGTTTTTAGGATTTTCCAACAGCCGGTGTGCTGCACCCAAAGCTCCAGAATACGCTCTTCTTTGATGATACGCAGGAAAACGGGCCTGCCAAAATCGTCCCCAACGTGGCCTTGCTCTTGTTCCGCGCCTGTGCCACGCGGTCAGCTTTATTCGTTTGTTCACTCATGGCAAGACAAGGAGAGCAGGGCGCATCTGCGCCTTGTATCCACCCGGTTTATGAAGCGGAAGCCGGATTGGCTTGCACGGCTTCATCTTTCTTCTCTTCCTTTTTGGCCACTTTCTTTTGTGCTCTTTTCTCCCGCAGTCTGCGGGGGATGAGCGCCTCAAACACAGAAAGGAAGAAGGTGTAGAGGAACATGAAAAGACCAGGCAGAATAGCCGTACACCAGCGCATGGTTTTGAACTGCGCTAGTAACTCCGGTTTATAAGGCTCCTGCGCGTTTTCCCAAAGCTGGGCCAAGGCATGGCAGGCGTATGAAAGAAGCAGCCATATGATGAAGTTGATGCAGCATGCCGCCGTGATGCTGCGGAATGCGTTGCAGCAGATAGCACCCAGCAGCCAGACAATAGGGATGAGGTTCATGACTACCGGATATTTGCTCGGAATCTGGGTCAGCACCTCTGAACCCGGTATTGTCCATAAAGATGTGGGCAAAATAGCGCCCCCGATGCCCAGCATCAGCACGATTTGAAGCAAGAGTAACACTGTTGCACAACAGTAGATAGCATTCCATACCAAAGTCATGCCTCGCACCAGTGCCAGTATGAGTAGTATGCCCGCTGCAATCAAAAAATTGGGATCCCCCAGCACGGTGAGTGCTTTGTCGGCCATGGCATCCACGTATTTCTCCGGGCTGATTCCCGGCTTGCAAAGCGTATAGAGAACAACAAAGTATAGAACCGGTAAGATGCAGAGGTATTTCAGCAGGTGTCGTGTAAGCCACTTCATGCCCTCTATACTAGTGGATAATGCTTGCTGCTGTCAAGGTAAAAAGGCGGGTAAGTTGTGGCGTTTGCCTGTGAATATGATGCCATCTCCGCATTATTGTATGCAGCCTCTTATTGTCTGCCCGTTATCCGGAGCCGGGAAGCGCTCTGCTGGTATACCGGCATGGTGAAGGGCGGAGCGGAGGTCTTGGAGCGTTTCCTCATACCCCTCATTGGCGAGCTGCCAAGTACCAAAGTGGCAGGCGATAGCGAGTGGGGTATGCAGAGCTTGCATGGCTTCCACCGCATCTGCCGGGTTGGTGTGGTTGTTGCGAATCCACTCAGGACGGTAGGCTCCAATGGGGAGAAGTGCTACATCCGGTGCGCCCAAGCGCCGGTAGATGGAGCGAAACCATGTGGTGCGCGCCGTATCTCCCGCAAAATAGATGGAGGGTCCCCCCGGGGATTTGAGGTAGAAGCCGCACCAAAGCGAGCGATTGGAGCTTTCTGTTGAACGGTAGCGTTTGCTCCAATGGCGTGCCGGGACCACATAGCAAGTTAGCTTACCAAGCGCGATGCTTTGCCACCAATCCAGCTCTGTGGCTTTCAGCCCATTGCCACAGTGGTATTTCAGCAGGCTTTTGAGACCTAAGGGCACGATGAAGTGGGGATGATCCCGCTCCTCTAAGCGCCGAAGGGAGTTGACATCAAAATGATCGTAATGATCATGCGAAATAAGACATACATCAATTGGAGGGAGCGCATCCCAGGTAATGCCAACGGGGCGTTTGCGGCGTGGACCGAGCCCTTGCACGGGGCTGGTGTAGTCGCTCCAGATGGGGTCTGTCAAGATGTTGAGCCCTTGCACGCGAATCAACATGGTGGAATGGTTCACCATGGTCACTTCCCATTGCTTGCCGTCTACCACGGGGGCTAAATCCGGTGTGTGGGTATTATGGGTAATTTCCGGGTATTCGCCTTTCAATTGGCGTTCTGTCAGCCACCGCAGCGCTTCGCGGGTACCCATGGGCAGTTGCGGCTCCGGGTTGTAGAAGTAGGTGCCGTCAAAATGATCTGTAACCGGGCCGTGCCATTCCCCGGCGCGGCAGAGGGTGCGGGGCAATATCCAGTCTACACCTTTTCCCGCGGCCGCCACAGCACCCACCCCCAGCAGACCTTTGAGAAACCAACGGCGACTGTGTTTGCGTGGGGTGGGGGGTAAATGGGGGGCTGGCTGCGGGGTGCTGCTCATTCGGCTCCTTCTTCCGTTTCCGGCTCGGCCTCTTCCACCTCAGCATCGGCTGCGGCTTCTTCATCCAGCTCACCCTCTTCCTCATGCTCTTCTACCGTATCTGCAGTGTAGGAAGTGAGTTTGGGGGTAAGGAAGTCCAAGAGCACACCGGGTGTAAGCAGTTCGGGGGTGATGGCCGGTGCATCCTTGGGTGTGTAGAGAACGTTTACCGGCACGGAGGTGCGACCTAATTTCTGCATTTCAGATTCGATATCAGCGTTTTTCTCCGTGGCATCTGCCCGCATCAGCACGACTCCCGCGCGCTTCATTTCGGCATACACCTCTTCGCTGTATGCTGTCATCTTGTTGTATTGGCAGGTAGCGCACCATTTGGCGGTGAAGTCAACGTACACGGGGTTGCCGTTTGCAAGAGCTTCCTGCATGGCTGCGGGTGTCCAGTTCTGCCATTCGGGGGGAGCGTCGGCGGTATCACTCTTGCCGGTAGAGGGCATGCCACCCCAGATGCCGCCTACGGCCAGCAGAATCGCAACAATCAACCCCATGATGCGACTCTTACGGCTGCGGTACATGGGGCACCAGCGGCCGTATACCCAGAATGCTGCACAGAAGATAACCAGGGAGGTCAGCACGAACATAACGGCCAGCGGGTCTTCCTCCGGCATGAAGGAAAGGTAGACGGAGAGCAGCCAAGCCGCGGCCAAGAAGAGGCAGAAGGAGAGCCCTTGGCGCAGGGATTCCATCCATGCCCCCGGGCGGGGAAGCTTAGAAACCAAGGAGGGGAAGAGCCCAAGCACGATATAGGGGAAAGCCAATCCCAAGGCCATGAAGGTGAGAGCTATGACCATCCATACCCCCGGCAGAGCCATGGCCGCGGGCATGGCTGCACCCAAGAACGGCGCGGAGCAGGGGGTTGCAACAATCGTGATGAAGAGCCCTTGGAAGAAGGAGCCTGTGAGCCCGCCTTTGCTTTGTAATTTTTGGCCGGCACCGGTAGCACCTACGCCGATTTCAAAGACGCCGTACATGCTCAGCCCTACCACGGTGAGCAGAAGAGTGATGGCGTAGATAACCCACGGATTTTGCATCCACACGGCCCACTTGCGAGATTCGGAGCCGGCATCCTGCCACAAGGTTTGCAGCCATTCATTCCACGGAGTTGTGGCGAGCGTTGCGGCATTAGAAAGAGCTATGAGCATGATGCCCAACAACCAGAAAGAGATGAGAATCCCCAGCACAAAGGCAAGCGAGTGCATCACGACCTTGGTGCGGCTCCCGCCTCCAAGCTCTACGAAGCTCATAATCTTGAGCCCGATGACCGGGAATACGCAGGGCATGAGGTTCAATATGAGACCGCCCAAAAAGAGATAAAGAATGATGCCCCCGAAGCCGGCCGGCAGACCGCTCACACTTTCTTTGCCCGGTGCTTGGTCGATGCCTGTATGTTTGCCATCATAGGTGAGGATGCCTTTGATGGTTGCAAGGGGCTTGCCCGCCGTATCGGCATTGGCCAAGGGGTACATGTCATTTGCCCCTTTGTTGCGGGGCAGCGTCAGGGTGTAGTTATTGCCATCACGGGTGAGGGGTTGGGCGACGGTGGGGTCAATACTGTTATCTTCCGAGAAGAAATACACATTTTTGAGCTCATCATCACATGTAAAGTGCAGTTGTACAGCATCTTTGCTTTGGCTTGCCGTTACCGCTAAGGGAGTATCGCCCAGCACTTCTACTGTTTTCTCTGTTGCGTTCCATTGGCTTGCCGTGGTGCCATCTCCGGCTGCAACCGTGATGCTTGTGGTAGAGGTTTCCGGGGTGGAACACTGGCCCTCTTTGCATGCTTGGGCTGTGGTAGTGATGGTGAAAGCCGCTTCGCCTGTTGCATTGGCGGGGGGCGTTATTTTCCATACCGCTACGGCATCTGTGTAGGCATATGCCACGCCCACGCTGTCTTCTATCCGGTGCGGCGGTTGCCAGTAAGGGCCTTCTACTTGGTATCCCTCCGGTGCTTGCAGCGCCGCTTCAATGGGCATGCCCATTGTCGCCGGATTGCGGAAATAGGTGTGCCATGGCGACTCCGCACTTGCTTTCAGACTAACGTAAAAGGCTTCCCCCGGCTTGTAACCGGTTACGCTCGCTTGGGCTGTGGTGGTAACCAACGCTTGCTGGTCTCCTCCTCCAAAGCCAAAGTCCATGCCAAATTGGGCTGTTGCCACCTGCGCCGCGCATGCGAGCGCGAGTAATGCTGTGCGGAAGATGTTCATGCTTCGCAATGTATCACAAGCTCCCGCCTTCTGCAAGGCTAAAGCAAACTTCATTGAGCCATTTTTGCCTCATGTGTTAAAATGGTGGAATGAGCCAAAGAAAAGCACCTCCTTGGGAAGAGGTGCATATAAGAGCGGGCGATGGGATTCTACCCGCCCACCAAGCCCTGCCTGTGGGGCAGGGTTCCCTCGCGAAGGTGTTCGCTCGGCTTGGTGGCAAGATGCTCGCTTACTCGCATCTTGCCCACTCGTGGTGGGTTCGAATCCCGGACAAAAGAAACGCACCTCCTGGGAAAGAGGTGCATTTAAGCGCGGGCGTTGGGATTCGAACCCACGACATCAACCTTGGCAAGGTTGCGCTCTACCAC